>NZ_JBSGZD010000301.1:0-9676 GCF_053610825.1 Streptomyces sp. NPDC054863
ACCACCGAAATCAACAATCCTGTACACTACCGTCAAGCCCAGTTGTAGTTAAATTCAAGGGCGGGACCGGCGAGGCCGCGAAGACGCGGACGTCCCACGCGCCGAGCCGCACGGTGCTGCCGGCCGGGACCGCGCTGCCGTCCAGTGCGTCCGTCAGGTCCACCGGGGCCTGGGCGGTGGCCGGTTGCCAGTTCCAGTTGTGGACGACGTGGACGCGCCGCCCGTCCTCGGCCGTGCCGGTCGCGACGGTCGTGGAGTCCGGCAGGTCCTGCCAGCCGCTGCACGGCGCGGGCGTCAGCCATGCGGCGAGCGCGCGGGCCGTCCCGCGGCCGGGCACGGTCCCGACACAGGTGACGCGGCCCGCACCGTGACGGCGCGTGGTGACGGCGGGCCACCGCCCGAAGTGCGGGTGCTCGTACGTGGCCAGGACGTCGGCGTCGTCCACGGCGAGCCCCTCCACCCAACGGGTGGCCACCGCGTCGTCCGGCAGCCGGAGCGGGCTGCCTTGCGCGCTGCGCAGCGGCAGGTCGGCGTGCAGGTTGCCGAACTCGTCGTGGCGCACGCCCGCGGCCTCCACCAGGCGGGCAGGCGTCACCCCGTGACGTGCCCGCGCCTCCTGGTCGCCGTAGCCGGTACGCGGCCCGAGCACGAGGTGGCCACCGGCCTCGGCGTACGCGGCGAGCCTGTCGAGCATGCCGTCGTCCGCCACGTACAGTCCTGGTGCGATGAGTACGGGATGTCGTTCTGCCATCAACTCCGGTTCCATTGACGGTCGTTCGCCGCTCGGGTCGTGCAACTGGCGGGCGTGCAGGATCCGTACCTGCCGCCCCGCCTCGAATGCGCCCCGGTAGAACGGGTCGAAGATTCCCTCGTACGCCCCCGCGTCAGGACCGCCGTCGGGACCGGCCAGCGGGGGGTGCTTCTGCATCAGCCACCTGCTGTGCGCCGAGTGGACCATCGCGATGTCGGCGTCCGGCGTGATCCCGGCGACGAGGCCACCCGCCCGCTCGAACTCGGCTCCCAGCCGGGCGATTTCGGCGTAGGCGCGACCCGGCCGTCCACTGTGCGGCAGGACTCCGCCCCAGTACGTCTCGGTGCCGAAGTGCAGCGTGTGCCAGTGCCAGTACTCGATCATGCGGGCACCGCGCGCGACCAGTGCCCACGCGGCCTGCCGCCACTGGCCGTCGAAGGCCGGCCGGTTGTCCGAACTGCCTCCGATGGCCTGGGCGTTGGTCTCCGTGATCAGGAACGGTTCCTGACGCGAGGAGTAGATCCGGTCGGCGCTCCGGTGCAGCGCCCACGCCCCGTAAGCCATCCACTGCTGCGGCAGCTTCTCGCGCGGCGGCTCGGGCAGGGTGAGGCTGTCCTGCATGTCGTAGTACGGGTTGCCCGCCGTGACGTCCAGTGCGTCCGTCAGCTCGTCGTCCTCCAGACCGGGGGAGCCGTAGGCCAGGCACGTCGTGACGAACTGCTCCGGCCTCGCGTACTCCCGTACGATCCCGGCCTGCCAGGTGATGAACTCCGTCACCTGCCGCGCCTCGAACGCCCGCCAGGCCAGGTCGTACTGGGGCTGGGCGTTGCCCTCGGGCTTCCACAGGTCCGCCCAGGTGCTCAGCCGGTGCGACCAGTACGTCAGCCCCCACTCGCGGTTGAGGGCCTCCACGTCGCCGTAGCGCTGCCGCAGATCGTCCACGAACCGCTGGAAGACGCCGTGGTTGTGCGCGATCCGCGTGCCGGGCTCGTTGTCCACCTGGAAGCCGATGACGGCGGGGTGCGAGGCGTACCGGGCGGCGATCGCGCGGATCACGCGCTCGGCGTGGAAGCGGAACGCGGGGTGGGTGTGGTCCACCTCCTGCCGCCCGCCCCACGCGGCGGGCCTTCCGGCCGCGTCCTCGGCGGCGATCTCCGGGTACTGCCGGGCCAGCCAGGGCGGCACCGCGTAGGTGGGGGTGCCGAGGATGACGGATATCCCGCGTGCGTGCGCCTCGTCGAGGACGGGTCGCAGCCAGTCGAGCGCGAAGCGCCCGCTCGAAGGCTCCCAGGTGGACCAGACCGACTCGCCGACCCGGATGACGGTGAACTTGGCCTCCGCCATCAGATCGAGGTCGGCCTTCAGACGCTCGTAGGGCTGGTACTCGTGGTAGTAGGCGGCGCCGAACAGGACGCGTGGGGGCAGGGACGTCATGGGGAGACCTCATGGATTCGTGGATTCATGAACGCGTGGATGCGTCGCCCTGCGACGTCGGACGGCCGGGAGCCGGGCCGGTCAACGGGGCGACGGGAGCGGTGCGTCGGGCACCGGTGGTTCCGACAGCTCGACGGGCCGCCGGACCTGGACCGCACGCGCCTTTGGAGACCTTGAGCTGGAGTTCGACCTCACCCCGGTGGGCCGACTCGACACCGGCCCGGGGGCCCACGGCCACAACCGCCCACCCGGGCGGGACCGGCTCCCCCCGCCCGCAGCAGCGGGCCCGCCGTCAGCCGCTCACCATTCCTCGACCCGCGGCACCGCGCCCCCGTCGGACGCCGTGACCGTCACGCCCCCGCTCCCCGCGTCCCGGCTCACCCGGTACGTCGCGACCGTACGGCCCTCACGGTCGGGCAGCGCGACACTCACGTCGTGCGCGCCGGGCGCGACCAGCAGGGTGAGGCCGTCGGCCCAGTCGCCGTCGGGGCGCTGTTCGTCGGCGCCGAGCGGGAGCACCGCGCCCGGCCGGACGTACAGCGGCAGGCTGTCGAAGCCGTGCTTCTCCCGCCGCCAGCCCGGACCCTGCACCCGCTCACCGGTCAGCAGATGCGTCCAGGTTCCCTCGGGGAGGTAGAACTCGACGTCGCCGTCCTCGGTGAACACAGGGGCCACGAGCAGGTCCGGGCCGAGCATGTACTGCCGGTCGAGCGTGCGGGAGGACGGGTCGTCGGGGAACTCCAGGAGCATGGGCCGCATCAGTGGCACGCCGTCGCGCTGTGCCTCGGCCGCCGCCCCGTACAGGTACGGCATCAGGCGGTGCTTGAGCCGGGTGAACCTACCGGCCACGTCGACCGCTTCGTCACCGAACTCCCACGGCACCCGGTACGAACTGGAACCGTGCAGGCGGCTGTGCGAGGACAGCAGGCCGAAGGCCAGCCAGCGCTTGAAGACGGCCGCGTCGGGCGTGCCCTCGAAGCCGCCGATGTCGTGCGACCAGAAGCCGAAGCCGGACAGCGACAGGGAGAGCCCGCCGCGCAGCGACTCCGCCATCGCGCCGAACGACGCCCAGCAGTCGCCGCCCCAGTGCACCGGGAACTGCTGGCCGCCCGCCGTGGCCGAGCGCGCGAACAGCACCGCCTCGCCGACGCCGCGCTCCTTCTGCAGCAGCTCGAAGACGGTCTGGTTGTACAGGTGCGTGTAGTAGTTGTGCATGCGCTCAGGGTCGGAGCCGTCGTGCCAGCGGACCTCGGTGGGGATGCGCTCGCCGAAGTCCGTCTTGAAGCAGTCGACGCCCTGGTTGAGGAGGACCTTCAGCTTCCCCTGGAACCAGGCGCAGGCCTCCGGGTTCGTGAAGTCGACCAGGCCCATGCCGGCCTGCCACAGGTCCCACTGCCAGATGTCGCCGTTCGGCCGCCGCACCAGATACCCGTGCTGCGCGGCCTCCTCGAAGAGGGCGGACTTCTGGGCGATGTACGGATTGATCCAGACGGAGATCCGCAGACCCCGCTGCTTGAGACGGGCCAGCATGCCCTCCGGATCCGGGAAGACGTCCGGGTCCCAGGCGAAGTCCGACCACTGGTACTCGCGCATCCAGAAGCAGTCGAAGTGGAAGACGGAGAGCGGGATGTCGCGCTCGGCCATGCCGTCGACGAAGGAGGTGACGGTCTCCTCGTCGTACTGCGTGGTGAACGACGTGGTCAGCCACAGGCCGAAGGACCAGGCCGGCGGCAGCGCGGGGCGGCCGGTGAGCGCGGTGTAGCGGCGCAGTACGTCCTTGGGGGTGGGGCCCGCGACGACGTAGTACGTGAGGGTCTGGTCCTCGACGCTGAACTGCATCTGGCCGACCGACTCGGAGCCGATCTCGTAGCCGACCTTGCCGGGGTGGTCGACGAACACCCCGTACGCGCCGGTGGGGGAGAGGTGGAGGCTGAACGGGACGTTCTTGTAGGACTGTTCGCTGCTGGTGCCGCCGTCCGCCTGCCACATGTCGACGGTCTGACCGTTCTTGACGAACGGGGTGAAGCGTTCGCCGAGGCCGTAGACCTGCTCGCCGATGCCGAGGGCGAGCTGTCCGGCCAGGTGGTGGGTTCCGTCGGCGGTGGTGAAGAAGGCAGTGCCCTTGCGGCCCGCCTGCGTCACCTCGCGTCCGTGCGCGTCGCGGAAGGAGAGCGTCCAGGGTGCGGCGGTGTCCAGGCGGACGGACAGGGCGCCGCTGGTCAGTTCGACAACGTTGCCTTTGCGGCGCACCTGTCCTGCGGAGGTGTGTGCGCCGGGCAGTGCGAAGTCGGGGCCGGGGCGCCGCTTGCCCGCGTGGTGCGTGACGCGGACGCCGATGACGCCCTCGGCGGGGGAGAAGCAATCGGTCGTCAGCAGGGGCGAGTTGAGGGTGTCGCCGCGGCGCTCGACGCGCTGGGCGGCGGCGTACGCGGTGAACCGGTCGGTGCACGCGTGAACGTCTTGGACCTCGGTGGCATACGAGGCCTGGACCCCGTCGCGCATCAGCCAGAAGCCGTCGGTGAACTTCATGATCTTCCCAGGGGAGCAGAGGTGGTTCAGGTCAGCAGGGCGGGTGACGGTGGCGCCGTTCGTGCGTAAGGAAAACACAAGAACATGGGTTCGGGGTAGAGATTAGTTGAAGCGCTTCGACTCTTTGCTGTCAGGGAGTCATGGCGATTTTTGGGACGGGATAACGCCCAGGGGTCTAGCGCTTCGACGAGGCATGGCGTATTAGTCGTGGCAGAAAACAAATCGCTGCGGGGCGCCGGGCCGGCGCATGACCGCGCGTACGCACCGCCGTGGCAAGCAGCCGCGGGGCCACCCTGAACGCCCCCACAGGACACAGGCGTTCCACCGGGACCGGCCACCTCTCCCAGGCAAGGGCAACCACCGTGACAGCAGCTCCACCTCCGGACGTGACTTCCGAAGCGACGCCGGTCATCGCGCCGGGCGCGGCGCGCGTCAGGCGTCGACGTACCGGCCGACGGGGCATGTTCCCGCCCGCCGCCGTCGGCGTACTCGTCGCGGCCGTCGCCCTCACGGGCTGCGCCCAGCAACGCGACGACGGCGTCTTCACCGTCCTCAACTCCTCGACCGACGCCTCCTACCACGGCTGGGACGCCGCCACGCTCGCGCGCTGCGGCAAGCAGCTCGGTCTCACCATCGAGCAGCAGAGCGTCCCCGCCGCGCAGGTGATGACCAAGTCGCTGCGCATGGCGTCGTCGAAGTCGCTCCCGGACGTCATCCAGTTCGACGCCTCCGAAATGCCGACGTTCGCCGAGGCGGGCGGCCTCATCGACCTGCGCACCCTCGGCCTGTCCACCCACGACGTTCCGCGGGGCATCGTCGACTTCGGCTCGTACCGAGGTACGTACTACGGAGCCGCGCGCACGGTGAACACCCTCGCCCTCTTCTACAACAAGGACCTCCTCGACCGGGCCGGCCTCGAAGTCCCCACCACCTGGGCCGAGATGAAGGAGGCCGCGAAGAAGCTCACCCGGGGCAAGCGGTACGGCATCGCCCTGAGCGCGGGCGGCGCCGAGGACGGCGTCTTCCAGTTCACCCCGTTCATGTGGTCCAACGGCGGTGACGAGCGCGACCTCGCCACCAGGAACGTCGCCGAGGCGCTCGACTACTGGAAGGGCCTCATCGCGGACGGCTCGCTGTCCAGGTCGACCGTCAACTGGACGCAGGCCGACGTCAACGACCAGTTCATGGCAGGCAACGCAGCGATGATGATCAACGGTCCGTGGCAGGTGGAGACCCTGAACACCAAGAAGGACCTGCACTGGAAGATCGCACGGATACCGGTCCCCAAGGCGGGGGACGAGTCCGTCGGCCCCCTCGGCGGCGCCGTACTCACCGTCCCCCGCACCGGTGGGACGGCCCGCGAGCGGACCGCCGCGAGGATCGTCCGGTGCATGTCCTCCGAGCAGGAGCAGATCGCCTACGCGCGCAACAGCTGGATGGTCCCGGCGAACGGGAAGGCCGCCGCGCTCTGGCGCAAGGAGGTACCCGAACTGGACGCGCTCGCCGACCAGGTGGCCACCGCCCGCTCGCGCACCACGAAGGTCGGCGCCCGCTGGCCGTCCGTGTCACTGGCCCTGCAGAGCGCCTTCCAGTCCGCGCTCACCGGACAGAGCAGTGAGGCCGCGCTGAAGAAGGCGCAACCCCGCGCGTCGAGCGGGAAGTGAGGGGACCCACGACCATGGCGACCACCACGACCACCGTCCCCGCAACCCCGCGGGCCGCGCACAGCCGGCAGCCCGACCCGCTGCGCGTCCGGCGCCGCCGCAGGCTCTCGCAGTGGGGATTCATCGCCCCCGCCGTCGTGTTCATGCTGCTGTTCTTCGGCTACCCGCTCGTCCGCAACGTCGTGATGAGCTTCCAGGACTTCTCGCCGTCCACGTTCTTCGACGGCAGCTCCCCCTTCAACGGCACCGACAACTGGAGCAAGGTCTTCCACGACGACCTCTTCGGCAAGGCGCTGTGGCACACCGTCGTCTTCACGGTCGGCTCCCTGGCCGGCCAGTTCGGCATCGGCCTCGCGCTCGCCGTCTTCTTCACCAAGAGGTTCCCGCTCAACGGGTTCCTGCGCTCGCTGATCCTGCTGCCCTGGCTCGTCCCGATGGTCGTCTCCGGCGTCGTGTGGCGCCGCATCCTCGACCAGGACACCGGCGTCCTGAACTCCTTCGCCGACACCCTCGGCCTCGGCGCGAACACCCCGTGGCTGACCAGCCCCGGCATGGCCCTGTTCTCCGTGATCCTGGTGAACATCTGGATCGGCATCCCGTTCAACATGGTGATCCTCTACGGCGGACTCCAGGAAGTCCCCCAAGAGCTGTACGAGGCCGCGGCCCTGGACGGCGCCTCCGCCTGGCGCACCTTCCGCTCCCTCACGCTGCCGCTGCTCAGACCGGTCATCACGGTCGTCCTCGTGCTGGGCTTCATGTCGACGGTCAAGATCCTCGACCTGATCCTGGCCCTCACCGACGGCGGCCCGGCCGACTCCACACAGACGCTCGGCACGCTCACGTACCAGAACTCCTTCGTACAGCTGGACTTCGGTGCGGGCGCCGTCGTCGGCAACGTCCTGATCCTGATCTCCGCCGTCTTCGCGGTGTTCTACCTGCGGGCCAACCGCTCCGAGGGGAAGTGACCGGCATGGCGACCACCCACCCGCCGTCCGTACGGAGCCATCGGCCTTCCGTACGGAGACACCCGTCCGCCGTGCGCGGGCCCCGGCGCCGCTGGGGTGCGACCTTCGCGGGCGCGGCCCTCCTGTGCGTGATGCTGTTCCCGCTGTACTGGATGGTCAACACGGCGCTGCAGCCCGAGTCGGGACTGCTCGAAGTCGCGCCCGTACCCCACTCGTTGGACCTGTCCGGCTTCGCCTCCGCCCTCACCGAGCAGGGCGGCCACCTGCTGACCTCCCTCGCCGTCGCGCTCGGCGCCGTCGTCATCTGTCTGGCGGTCGCCGCACCCGCCGCGTACGGGCTCGCCCGGTTCCGGCTGCCCGGCGCCAGGAGCATCGTCTTCTCCACCCTCCTCACGCAGATGGTGCCGGGCATCGTCATCGCCAACGCCCTCTACAGCGCCTACGTCGAACTCGGCCTGGTCAACTCCTACTTCGGGCTGATGCTCGCCGACGCCGCGCTCGGCATTCCCTTCGCCATCGCCTTGATGCGCTCCTTCATGCTGTCCGTCCCCCAGGAGGTCGTGGAGGCGGCCGAGGTCGACGGTGCGGGCAGGCTGCGCACGTTCGTGCAGGTCGTGCTGCCGATGAGCCGCAACTCCGTGATCACCGCGGGGCTGTTCTCCTTCCTGTACGCGTGGAGCGACTTCATGTTCGCGCTCACCCTCAACACCACGGACGACGTCAAGCCCGTCACGCTCGGCATCTACCAGTACATCGGCGCCCACGTCGGCGACTGGGGCTCGGTCATGGCCGCCGCCGTCCTGTCGGCGGTCCCGGCGGCCGTGCTCCTCGTCCTCGCCCAGAAGTACATCGCCGCCGGCATCACCGGCGGATCCGTCAAGTAAGGCTTCCCATGCGCGACGTGCCCCCCTCTTCCTCGTTCCCCGCGTTCCCCTCCGGCTTCGTGTTCGGCGCGGCCACCGCCTCGTACCAGATCGAGGGCGCCGCCCACGAGGACGGCCGCGGCCTCTCCATCTGGGACACCTACAGCCACACCCCCGGCCGCACCCACGGCGGCGACACCGGTGACGTGGCCTGCGACCACTACCACCGCTACCCCGAGGACGTGGCGCTCCTGCGCGACCTCGGCGTCCACTCGTACCGCTTCTCGATCGCCTGGCCGCGCATCCAGCCGACCGGGCAGGGCCCCGCGAACCCCAAGGGCCTCGACTTCTACTCCCGCCTGGTGGACGAACTCCTCGCGGCGGGCATCGAACCGGCCGCCACCCTCTACCACTGGGACCTGCCGCAGGCCCTGGAGACTCCGTCCCACAACGGCTCCGCCGCGGGGGGCGGCTGGCGGGTACGGGAGACCGCCGAGCGGTTCGCCGAATACACGGCGCTCGTCGCCGACCACCTCGCCGACCGCGTCCCGCGCTGGATCACCCTCAACGAGCCCTGGTGCAGCGCCTTCCTCGGCTACTCGGTGGGCCGTCACGCACCCGGCGCGCAGGAGGGCACCGGCGCGCTCGCCGCGGCGCACCACCTGCTCGTCGGCCACGGCCTGGCCATGCAGGCGCTGCGGGCGGCCGGCGTGCGCGAGGCGGGCATCACCCTCAACCTCGACCGGAACCTCCCCGCCACCGGCTCGGCAGCCGACCGCGCCGCCGCCGACCGTGCCGACACCCAGCACAACCTCGTGTGGACCGAACCGCTCCTCGCGGGCCGCTACCCGGCCACGGAGACGGACACCTGGGGCGAACTGATCACCCGTCAGGACTTCCGGCGTGACGGCGACCTCGGACTCATCGCCCGGCCCATGGACTTCCTCGGCGTCAACTACTACCGGCCGACCGTCGTCGCCGACGCCCCGCACCGCGAGAGCGACCCCGCACTGCGCGTCGCCACCGACAACCGGTTCGCGGAGCGGCCGTACCCGGACGTGCGCCACACCGCGATGGGCTGGCCGGTCGTCCCCGGAACCTTCACGGACCTGCTGACCTCGCTCAAGAAGACCTACGGCGACGCGCTGCCGCCGGTCCACATCACGGAGAACGGCTCGGCGGAGCCCGACGAGGTCACCGCGGCCGGCGCCGTGCACGACACCGACCGCGTCACCTACCTGCACGACCACCTCACGGCACTGCGCGCCGCCATGGACGCGGGCGTCGACGTGCGCGGCTACTACGTCTGGTCGCTCCTGGACAACTTCGAATGGGCCCTCGGCTACGCCAAGCGGTTCGGCATCGTCCACGTCGACTACGCCACGCAGCGGCGCACCCCGAAGGACAGCTACCACTGGTACGGAAAGCTGATCGCTTCCCACCAGGGGTGAGGTACGTGACGTGCCCGGC
>NZ_JBSGZD010000302.1:0-9588 GCF_053610825.1 Streptomyces sp. NPDC054863
GCCTACTACTGGCGGGGCTGGGCGAAGCGCACCATGTTCCCGGCGGGGTCGCGGAACGCGCAGTCACGGACGCCGTAGTGCTGGTCGACCGGCTCCTGGAGCACTTCGCCGCCCGCCTTGCTGATCCGCTCGAAGGTCGCGTCGAGGTCGTCGGTCGCGAAGATGACGCCGCGCAGCAGGCCCTTCGCCATGAGCTCGGTCACCGCCTGGCGGTCGGCCTGCGAGGCGTTCGGGTCCGCGAGCGGCGGTTCCAGGACGATGTTCACGTCCGGCTGCGCGGGCGATCCGAGGGTCACCCAGCGCATCGACTCGTACCCGACGTCGTTGCGCACCTCAAGACCGAGGGCGTCCCGGTAGAAGGTGAGCGCCTTGTCGTGGTCGTCGACGGCGATGAAGCACTGCGAGAGGCGGATGCCCGACTGGTTGATGTCCGAGTGGTGGGAGTCCGACTGGCTGGTGTTCGTGCGGTTGGTTTCCATGGGTCTCACGCTAGGGGCGGGGGACCCGATCCGGCTTCTCCGTTCCTGACCGGTCGCGAGTGGATCTTGGAGATGCAGGCGGGGACGGCGGCGCCGTCGTCATGGCTGCGGGCCCGGTACGCGCTCGGGCTCTCGCCGACCAGCTCCGTGAACCGCGAGCTGAACGACCCCAGCGACGTACAGCCGACTGCGAAGCAGACGTCCGTCACCGACAGGTCGCCCCGCCGGAGCAGCGCCTTGGCCCGCTCGATCCGGCGCGTCATCAGATAGCTGTACGGCGTCTCCCCGAAGGCGGCGCGGAAGCTGCGGGAGAAGTGGCCCGCCGACATGAGTGCGTCGCGCGCCAGCGCGGGAACATCGAGCGGCTCCGCGTAGTCGCGGTCCATCCGGTCACGGGCCCGGCGCAGCCGGACGAGGTCCTCCAGGTTCACGCCCTCACCATCGCACAGCACCGGACGCCCCGGGGCAATGGAGGGAGTTACTCCGTGCCGTGCTGCCGGTCGTAGTGGCGGGCCACCCGGGCGCGGTTTCCGCAGGAGGGCTTGCACCACTCCTGGCGTCCGTGGCGCTTGAGGTAGTAGCGCACGCAGCGGGGGGCGGTGCAGGCGCGCAGCCGGTCGCGTTCGGGCCCGGTGAGGAAGTCGATGGCGGCACGGGCCACGCCCGCGGTGAGCCGTACGAGGGGGTCGTGCTCCGCCGTCAGCAGCCGGGTGGTGGGGAACTCGCCGTCCGCCCAGGCGAGTTGAGGAGCGATGGGCTCCTGTGCCGCAGCGGTGTTCAGGCGCGCCAGGGCCTGCTCCACGGGGAGCAGTCGGCCGGCGTCCGCCGGGCTGGGCGGCGCAGGGCTCACCGCCTGTGCGAACAGGGCCCGTACGGCCTGGCGCAGTGCGACCAGCTCGCTCCGTACCGCCGTCATGGACCCTTCTACGGGCCCTTCGGCGGTGAACTCCGCGGAGTCCAGGCAGAGTTCCGTCAGCAGTTCGCCCTGTGCGCGGATCCAGCACTGTGCGCCCCGCTCGTCGGCCAGGTCGTCGGTCACGCCGCCGTTCCCGTCGTGCCGGATCGTGCTCGCCAGCTCCAATGCCAAGTACCGCTCCACTGCGCGCCCTTCACTCGTGTGCGTACCCCTTGAGTATGCCCGGCAGATGATCTACGGTCCCTAATGCTAAACGAGTGGTTTTCCATTAGGAAGTATTCATCAGGAAGCATTGTGGAGAGGACCCGCACGATGACCACCTTGCTCGCCCAGATCAGCGACCTGCACCTGGACGGCAGCGCACGTGCCACCGAACGCGCCGTCCGCGTCATGGACCACCTGCGCGCGCTGCCGCAGCCGGTCGACGCCGTCCTGGTCACCGGGGACATCGCCGACCACGGCGACATCGCCGAGTACGAGGAGGCGGCCCGCATCCTCGACGCCCCGTTCCCGGTGCTGGTGTGCCCCGGCAACCACGACGTACGGGCGGCCTACCGCAAGGGCCTCTCCGTGTCCGACGGTGCGGCCGACGGCGCCCCCGTCAATCAGGCGCACCACATCAACGGCACCGCGATCCTCATGTGCGACGCCACCGTCCCCGGCCGGGACGAGGGCCGCCTCGACGCCGGAACGCTGCGCTGGATCGCCGCCACCCTCGACGCCCTGCCCCGCGAGACCCCCGCGCTCCTCGCCTTCCACCAGCCGCCCGTCGCGCTCCACCACCCGCTCCCGGACTCCTGCCGACTCGAAGACCCGGACGACCTGGCGACCCTGCTCGCCGCGTACCCCCAGGTCGTGGCCGTCCTCACCGGCCACGCCCACACCGCCGCCGCCTCCACCTTCGCGGGCCGCCCGCTCGTCGTGGGACCCGCCGTGACGTGGACCCTGCGGATGCCCTGGGAGGGGGAGCCGGTGGCGGACCGCGAGCAGCCGCCGGGCCTCGCCTTCCATGTCCTGGACGACGGGCACCGGTTGACGACCCACTACCGCGTGGTGCTCTAGCCCGCGGTTCCGGTCCTCCGGTACTGGCCGGGCGTGACGCCGAATTCGCGGCTGAAGGCGTGCGAGAGCGCGTACGGAGTGCCGTAGCCGACGCGACGGGCGACGGTGGCCAGCGGGTCCGGGGTGTCGCGGAGCAGGGTGGCGGCGAACGTCAGGCGCCACCAGGTCAGGTACGCCATCGGCGGGCGGCCGACCAGGGCCGTGAAGCGGCGGGCCAGGGTGGCGCGGGAGACGCCCGCCTCGGCGGCCAGGCGGTCGTTGGTCCACGGGGCGGCCGGGTCGGAGTGCAGCGCCCGCAGGGCGGCGGACGCCACCGGGTCGCCCAGTACGGCGGGCCAGGTGCCGTTCGTGTCCTGGGCCGCCCAGGAGCGGATCATGTAGACGAGGAGGAGGTCGAGCAGGCTGGGCACCACGAGGCAGGAGCCGGGGCCCTGGGTGCCGAGCTCGTGGCCCAACAGGTCGACGGCGGCGCGCAGTTCGGGGTGGGCGCCCACTCTGTTCGGCAGGTGGACGACCTCCGGCAGTTCCGCCATCAGGGGGTGTACGCGACTGCGGTCGAGCTGGTACTTGCCGCACAGCACCTGCACCTGCTCCTGCCCCTGCTCGTGCCTCTGTACCTGCACCTCGCCGGACGCGGCCGGGGGCAGGTGCGGGCCGGTCCCGTCGAGCCAGCGCTCGAACGGCACCGCCTGCTCCACGGTCGCCGCATCGGCGGGGGCGTCGGCCATCACATGTCCCGTGCCGTGCGGCAGCAGCACCACGTCACCCGCGCCGAGCGAGAGCGGCGGGCCGCCTTCGGGCAGCAGCCAGCAGCTTCCCTCCAGCACCACGTGGAACCCCGCACCGTCGTACGGGGCCAGCCGCGTGCACCAGCTCCCGCTCACCCGCACCCGGTTCGACGACGGACGCCCGATGCGTACCGCCGATACCGCGTCGCTCACCACGTCCATCGGGCGAGGATACCCATGGCGTCAATGATGAGACGGACGCGTATCGGATTGAGCAGAACAGGCATTGAGCAGCTCATTCGCTCTTCCTAGAGTCGAGGGAATGAAGAGCGAAAGCACACAGAGCATCTGGTTCGGCGATGTCGAGGTCGTCCGAGTCGTCGAGTGGCAGGGGCCGTTCGCACCCGCACGCAGCCTGGTTCCGGACGCGGACGCCGAGCTGTGGCAGGGCAACGAGGAGTGGCTGGCGCCCCATCACTGGGAGCCCGAGGGCGACCGGGCGGCGGGAGCGGTGCAGAGCTGGGTGCTGCGCAGCTCCGGAAAGACCGTCCTGGTCGACACCGGGGTGGGGATGGGGCGCGAGCGGCCGGGGTCGCCGATGTTCCACCACTGGCAGGGCGATCTCCTGGGCGGGCTGGCCCGGGCCGGCATCCGGCCGGAGGACGTCGACGTCGTCGTCAACACCCATGTCCACGGTGATCACGTCGGTGGGAACACCGTGGGTACGGACGGCGGGTGGGAGCCGGCGTTCCCCCACGCCCAGTACCTCATTCCGGCCGCCGACGACTTCCACTTCGGCCCGGCCAACGGGTACGGGGCCGGCCGCCGGTCGGACGACCGGCTGATCCACGAGGACAGCATCGCGCCCGTCCACCGGGCCGGGCAGAGCGTCCTGTGGGACGGCACCCACCGCATCGACGAGCACCTCACTCTGGAGTCCGCGCCGGGCCACACACCAGGCTCCTCCGTACTGCGGCTCGCCTCCGGGGGCGACCGGGCGGTCTTCGTCGGCGACCTCCTGCACAGCCCGGTGCAGATCCTCGCCCCTTCCTGCAACAGCTGCTTCTGCCTGGATGCGGAGCAAGCGGTGGCCAGCCGTCGCCGGATCCTCGAACGAGCAGCAGCGGAGCGGGAGTTGGTGGTCCCCGCGCACTTCGGCGGGGCGGGCGCCGTGGAAGTCCGGCAGGAGGGCGGCGGATTCACCCTCGGCCGGTGGGCGGCCCACGGCGGCGTACCGGCCGCATGAGGCAGAGACGTACCAGGCCGCATGAGGCAGAGGCCGTACCGGCCGCATGAGGGCAGTGGCGTACCGCGGGCCCCCGCGTACCGGCCCCCCGCGAGGCGTTGGCGGGGCGCACAGGGGCATGTGCCCGTTCCCGGTGCGGACTTGCGCGCTCGCGCCGGGCCGCCCGTGCGCTTGCGCGCCCGCTCGGCCGCCCTTGGCGCCAGGAAGGGCCGGCACTGCAATGAGTCGGGCGTACGAACCCGAGAGAGGGGCACAGAAGTGATCAACACGTCCGAGACCCTGGCCGTACAGACGATCGAGGGCTTCCTCACCCCTGACGAGACCGCCCAGGTCACCAAGATCGTCGACGACCACCTGGCCGTCACCGGCTGGGTTCCCGTCCGGCCCAGCGAGGGCCTCGCGCCGCCCGACGCCGTGCAGGAGATCCTGTCGGGCGCGATCGACCGGGCGATGCCCGTCATCCGCCGGGCCTTCCCGTCCGCCGACTCCGTCGCCCCGTGGCTGTACCACGACCTCAAACCCGGAGACAGGATCCGCTCGCACGTCCACGGCATGGGAGACCCGCAGGAGCGGCCGATCCGGCTGGGCCGGGTGGTGTTCAACCTTCAAGAAGCCGAAAGCGGCGGGGAGTTCTACCTCGACACCAGCGCGTGCGAGGACCTGTGGACCGACCGGCTGACCGAGGCCGACGACGTGTTCGAGTCCGGCACCCGGCTGGTGCACGAGATCACCGCCCGGTCGGGGCCGGTCTCCCTCGACGCCATCGCCGCCACGCGCTGGGTCTGCCGTCCGCCGGCCGGCACCACCCTGGTGTACGGGGCGCAGCTGATCCACGGTGTCACACCGGTGACCGCGGGCCGGGCCCGCAAGCTCATCACCGATCTGTGTGCCGGGTCGGGTGTGCGGACCCAGGCGTCGCCGCACTCGGGTCCTGCGCAGTTGCCGCACTCGGGTCCTGCGCAGTCGCCGCACTCGGGCCCCGCGCAGTCTCCGCACTGAGCGCCGCCAGGCCCCGCTCAAGCCCGGCGAGGGCGGAACCGACGGGCAGCAGCAGGGTTCCGGCGGGCAGCCGGCCCAGCCACTCGCGTACGTCCTGGGCGTGGGCGGGCGTCACCCCGAGCACCGCGCGGTGGACTCCGGAGGTGTGCGGACCGGGGTAGCCGGGGTTGGCGGTGAAGGCCGACAGGGTCGTGCCGGCCGGGGGCGGCGGCAGCGTCGTGCCGTTCGGCACCGGCACCTCCAGTGCGGCGCGGACGGCGCCGGTCCGCTCCGGCAGCCGCCCGTGCAGCACGGCCTGTGCGTGGGCGAGGTGCGGATCGGTGCCCGTGCTGGTCCAGCTCATGTTGGACACGCCGCCGAACCGCCCGTTGATCTCGATCAGGTGGAGCCGCCCGTCGCGGGTGACCGCGAAGTCCAGCTGCCAGGGCCCCACCGGGCGGGACGTCTCGGCGATGTCCCGGACCAGGGCGCTCAGCGCGCGCCTGGCAGGGCCGGGGAGGAGGGCGGGCTGCACGCGGGCCCGCCGTCCCGGGGCGCAGTCGCCGTCGAGGGTCCCGAGCGAGGCGACGGGCCACCGGACGGTGCCGGTGGGGAGGGTGAGCAGTTCGACGGCGAATTCCTCGCCCTGGAGGGCCTGTTGGAGCAGTACGGGGTACGTGAGGGAGCTACGGAGGGAGGCGCTGAGGGCAGAGAGCCGGGAGGGCTCGCGGACGAAGTACCGGCCTGCGAAGGACTCGCTGCGTGCTTCCTTCACCAGCAGGGGGAAGCCCACCCGCCGGGCGGCCTCGCCGAGTTGCCCGGGGCGCTCGCACACCACTGCGGCCGGTACGGGCCAGCCGCGCCGGGCCGCCTCCCGGTGCAGTGCCACCTTGTCGCAGGCCAGGGTGGCGAAGGCCTCGGAGTGCACCGGCATCCGCCCGTAACCGACGCAGCGGCCGACCCGGGCGTACAGCGCGAGCAGTTGTTCCTGGCCGGGGGACGACATGCCGGCCACCACGGTGTCCGCCCGGTGTGCGTCGATGAGTACGCGCAGGGCCTCTCCCGTCAGTTCCTTCGGCAGCGGTGCGCAGGTCACCCGGGGGTCCAGGAAGCCCGTGAGGTCGGCGAAGCCCAGAACCGTCACCTGCGCACCGGACCGCAGGAGAGGAGGCACGAGCCGGTCCGCCCGGAATTCGCCCAGTACCAGCACGCGTCTCACGGCTCCTCCAGTCCCTCGTCCGGGCTCGGCGCCCCGGCGGCGCCCGGCCCGCCGTATGCCCGTTCCGCCGTACGTCTGCTGTTGCTGTGCGCCCGTTCCGTTGCACGCCCGTACGTACGTACCCAACGACGACAAGGAGCACCCGGGTGACCGAAGCCCTGCACGACAACTTCAAGGCCGTTGCGCTCACCCGTGAGCTGTACGACTACCTGGTGCGCCAGTGCGAACCCCAGACACCGGTCCAGCAGTGGCTCGTGGCGCAGACGTGCGCCCTGGGCCCGCCGGCCGTCATGCGGGTGCCGCACGAGCAGGCCACCCTGCTGACCCTGCTCGCACGTCTCGTGGACGCGCGGAAGATCGTCGAGGTGGGCACCTTCACCGGCTGTTCCACCCTGGCGCTGGCGACCGGACTGCGCCCCGGTGGAACCGTCCTCACCTGCGACACCTCCGAGGAGTGGACCTCCATCGCCCGAACCGCCTGGAAGGAGGCGGGGGTCGAGGACCGCATCGACCTCCGGATCGGTCCCGCACTGGAGACCGTGACGGCCCTTCCGGCACGGGACGACATCGACCTGGTCTTCCTGGACGCCGACAAGCCCCACTACTGCCAGTACTGGGACCTCCTCGTGCCCCGGCTGCGGCCCGGCGGACTGCTGATCGCCGACAACGTGCTCCAGCAGGGGCAGGTCCATCTCCCGCACGCCATCGGAAACGTCCGCGCCGTACGCGAGTTCAACGCCCATGTGCGGGCGGACGCGCGCGTCGAGTCCGTGATGCTGCCGGTGGCCGACGGCCTGACCATCGCCCGCAAACGGTCCGAGACCGTGTAGAACGAGAGGCAGGCACAGGTGGAACCAGAGACCGAGGTGCTCGTGGTCGGAGCCGGCCCCACCGGCCTGCTGCTCGCGGCCGAGCTCGCGCTCGCCGGAGTACGGACCGACGTCGTCGAACGCCGTACCCGTCCGCAGCGGAACTCGCGCGCACTCAACCTGCATCCGCGCAGCCTGGAGCTGCTGGACCAACGCGGCCTGGCCGACCGGTTCCTGGCGGCCGGCCGCACCGTGCCCGGCTGGCAGTTCGCCGCGACCCTGCGGACCCCCCTCGACTTCTCCTCGCTCGACTCCCCGCAGCCGTACGCCCTGCTCCTCGCCCAGTCGCGTACCGAAGCGCTGCTGGAGGAGCGGGCCCGGGAGCTCGGGGTCCGTATCCACCGGGGACACGAGGTGACCGCGCTGCAGCAGAAGGACGACAGCGTCGAGGTGGAACTGCGGGGTCCGACCGGACCTGCCACGGTCAGGGCCGGCTACGTGGCAGGCTGCGACGGCGCCCGCAGCACCGTCCGCCGCGCCGCCGGCATCGCCTTCCCCGGCACCGACGAGTCGTTCACCGCCCTGGTGGGCGACTTCGCCATCGCCGACCACGCCGACCTGGACCGTGCCAGGGAGCACGGCGTCCTCGTCTCCCGGCTGGAACCCGGCCTGACCCGATTCGTCGTCATGGACCCCGAGCGCATGCGGGTCCCCTCCGCCACACCGGTCACCCTCAGCGAGTTCCGCACCGCGCTCCTGGGCGTGTGCGGCACCGACTGCGGCATCGGGAACCCGACCTGGCTCTCCCGCTTCGGCAACGCCACCCGGCTCGCCGAGCGCTACCGCTCCGGCCGGCTCCTGCTCGGCGGCGACTCCGCGCGCATCCACTTCCCCGTCGGCGCCCAAGGGCTCAACACCGGCCTCCAGGACGCGATGAACCTCGGCTGGAAACTGGCCGCGTGCGTCCGCGAGCGGGCGGCCCCCGGCCTGCTCGACACCTACGACGCCGAACGCCGCCCGGTCGGCCGGGCCGTCACCGAACGCACCGAGGCCCAGACGCTCCTGGTCGAACTGCCACTGGTCGCCCGATACCGGCGCCCCGCGAAGCTGCTGTGCGAACTGTTCGACACGCTTCTCGGCCTTCCGGAAGCCAAGCGCCTCCTCGCCGGGCACCTCTCCGCACTCGACACCGCCTACCCGCCCGCCGCTCCCACCGCGCACCCGATGACCGGCCGGCGCATGCCCGACCTCCCGCTCATCCTCCCGGACGGACGCCGGACCCGGACCTACGAACTGCTCCACGACGGACGGTTCGTACTGCTCCAACTGGCAGGCCCAAAGGGCCACTTCACCGCCCCGGAGCACGTCACGGCGGTGAGCGCACGGCCTGCGGACCCCGGTCCCGCCTTCGCCGCCTTCGCCGACATCGCCGAAGTCCTCGTCCGGCCCGACGGACACATCGCCTGGGCGACCGACACCACCGACCCCCATGGGCTCCGTACGCTCCGCGCCCCACGGGAATGCGCCATGAGGAATTGGATCCGGGAACACGCGACAGGCACTTCAGGTATCTGATCGCATACGCTTCGTGCCGTGCGGGCGGGGACGGGTCATCCGGGTTCCCGGGCAGCGCTGTGCCGGCTGGTGCTGGTGACGGTGCTGGCCGCGCTGCTGCATGTGCTGGGCTGCGCCCACGGCCCGCAGCCGGCCGGCCTGGAGCGGACCGACACGCTGACCGCCGTCGCGCCCACCGCTTCCGAGCGGGCGGTCGCCCCGGTCCGGAGTGCGGGGGAGCCGACTCCGGCCGCTCCCGGTTACGGCAGCGGGGCGCCGCAGTGCGCGGACGAGGACGAACCCGCCACCGCGGGTCCCCAGGTGACCGTGCCCGCACACCCCCTGAACGCCGCCGCACGAGTGCCGAGGACAGACGGCCGGGAGCCGGTCCCCGGCCGGGCGCCCCGGTGCGGCCGAGAAGGCGGACACAGCGGACAGGAGCACGGCCGGGTGCGTGCCGTGCTGGGGATCTGGCGGACCTGACCGGGCCGCGCCGCCGAGGGAGTACGCCCGTGAGGTGCGCGTTCCCGAGTGGCGGCGGCACCGGCTGACCTCCGTCCTCGAACTACCGGCCCGCCCCGGTGCGCAGGCGCACCC
>NZ_JBSGZD010000303.1:0-9522 GCF_053610825.1 Streptomyces sp. NPDC054863
GCCCCTCCGAGGAGGTGCGGGCCGTCGTCACGGAACTACTCGACGTCACTTTTAGGCGTCGTCCTTCTTGTCGTCGCCCTCTTCACCCTCGATGACGGGGATGAGGGAGAGCTTGCCGCGGGAGTCGATCTCGCCGATCTCGACCTGCACCTTGGAGCCGACCGCGAGCACGTCCTCGACGTTCTCCACGCGCTTGCCACCGGCGAGCTTGCGGATCTGCGAGATGTGCAGCAGGCCGTCCTTGCCCGGCATGAGCGACACGAACGCACCGAAGGTGGTGGTCTTGACGACCGTACCCAGGTAGCGCTCGCCGACCTCCGGCATGGTCGGGTTGGCGATCGAGTTGATCGTGGCGCGGGCGGCCTCGGCGGCCGGTCCGTCGGCGGCACCGATGTAGATGGTGCCGTCGTCCTCGATCGTGATGTCGGCGCCGGTGTCCTCCTGGATCTGGTTGATCATCTTGCCCTTGGGGCCGATGACCTCACCGATCTTGTCCACCGGGATCTTGACCGTGATGATGCGCGGCGCGTTCGGGGACATCTCGTCCGGAACGTCGATGGCCTCGTTCATCACGTCGAGGATGTGCAGACGTGCGTCGCGGGCCTGCTTCAGCGCGGCGTCCAGGACCGACGACGGGATGCCGTCGAGCTTGGTGTCGAGCTGGAGGGCCGTGACGAAGGTCTTCGTACCGGCGACCTTGAAGTCCATGTCGCCGAACGCGTCCTCGGCGCCGAGGATGTCGGTCAGCGCGACGTAGTGCGTCTTGCCGTCGATCTCCTCGGAGATGAGGCCCATGGCGATGCCGGCGACGGGGGCCTTGAGCGGCACACCGGCGTTCAGCAGCGACATGGTGGAGGCGCAGACCGAGCCCATCGACGTGGAGCCGTTGGAGCCCAGCGCCTCGGAGACCTGGCGGATCGCGTAGGGGAACTCCTCGCGCGTCGGCAGGACCGGCACGATCGCGCGCTCGGCGAGCGCGCCGTGGCCGATCTCGCGGCGCTTCGGGGAGCCGACGCGGCCCGTCTCACCGACGGAGTACGGCGGGAAGTTGTAGTTGTGCATGTAGCGCTTGCGGGTCACCGGGGAGAGGGTGTCCAGCATCTGCTCCATGCGCAGCATGTTGAGGGTGGTGACGCCCAGGATCTGGGTCTCGCCACGCTCGAACAGGGCGGAGCCGTGCACGCGCGGGATGGCCTCGACCTCGGCGGCCAGCGTACGGATGTCCGTGACGCCGCGGCCGTCGATGCGGACCTTGTCCTTGATGACGCGCTCGCGGACGAGCTTCTTCGTCAGGGCGCGGTAGGCACCGGAGATCTCCTTCTCGCGGCCCTCGAAGGCCGGGAGGAGCTTCTCGGCGGCGATCTCCTTGATGCGGTCCAGCTCAAGCTCGCGCTCCTGCTTGCCCGCGATGGTGAGCGCCTGGGACAGCTCCGACCTGACGGCCTTGGTGAGGGCCTCCAGGACGTCGTCCTGGTAGTCGAGGAAGACCGGGAACTCGCCGGTGGGCTTGGCAGCCTTGGAGGCGAGGTCCGACTGGGCCTTGCAGAGACCCTTGATGAAGGGCTTCGCGGCTTCCAGACCGGCGGCGACGATCTCCTCGGTGGGAGCCTCGGCGCCGTCCTTGACGAGCTGGATGGTCTTCTCGGTGGCCTCGGCCTCGACCATCATGATCGCGACGTCGCCGTCCTCCAGGACGCGACCGGCGACGACCATGTCGAAGACGGCGTCCTCAAGCTCGGTGTGCGTCGGGAACGCGACCCACTGACCCTTGATCAGGGCGACGCGGGTGGCGCCGATCGGGCCGGAGAAGGGCAGGCCCGCCAGGATCGTGGAGCAGGACGCGGCGTTGATGGCCACCACGTCGTACAGGTGGTCGGGGTTGAGCGCCATGATCGTCTCGACGATCTGGATCTCGTTGCGCAGGCCCTTCTTGAAGGAGGGGCGCAGCGGCCGGTCGATCAGGCGGCAGGTGAGGATCGCGTCCTCGGAGGGCCGGCCCTCACGGCGGAAGAAGCTGCCGGGGATCTTGCCGGCGGCGTACATGCGCTCTTCGACGTCCACCGTGAGGGGGAAGAAGTCGAGCTGGTCCTTGGGGCGCTTCGACGCGGTCGTGGCCGACAGCACCATGGTGTCGTCGTCCAGGTACGCGACGGCGGAGCCGGCGGCCTGCTTGGCCAGGCGGCCCGTCTCGAAGCGGATGGTGCGGGTGCCGAAAGTACCGTTGTCAATGACGGCCTCGGCGTAGTGGGTCTCGTTCTCCACTAGCGTTTTCTCCTCGTCTTCGTCTCCTGCGCCCGTGTGGCGAGGGACGGTGGCGGAGAAGCGCGCGCTCCGTCGTGGTGCGGGCCGGTCTTCGATCGAAGCACCCGGGGTCGTGTTTCTCCGGGGGCCACTACCGAGGACCGGCGGGCTGGACGCGTCGTGCTTCTCGCTCTTCGTTTTGTTTCCTGCGTGGTGCTGGTGCTTCGCGTACCAGACTAAGTGGGGTCCGGTACGTCGCGCACGTACAAGCTCTGTACGTACGGCAAAGGGAGCGGCTCCCAGTGGCGGGAACCGCTCCCTTCGTGGCGTACTACTTGGCGCCGCCGGCCGCACCGCGGCGGATGCCGAGGCGGTCGACCAGCGCGCGGAAGCGCTGGATGTCCTTCTTGGCGAGGTACTGGAGCAGGCGACGACGCTGGCCGACCAGGATCAGCAGACCCCGGCGGGAGTGGTGGTCGTGCTTGTGCGTCTTCAGGTGCTCGGTCAGGTCCGAGATGCGGCGGGAAAGCATGGCGACCTGGACCTCGGGGGAGCCGGTGTCGCCCTCCTTCTGGCCGAACTCGGTCATGATCTGCTTCTTGACAGCGGCGTCGAGCGCCATGCGTGCTCCTCGTGTGTAAGTGATTGCCACCGAGTGCCCCTGGTCTCGTTCTCAGGGGGATCTTCCGTTACTCGGGAGGCGTAGGTCCGCTGGGCGCAGCCCCCAGAGCTCCGGGGAGACTCCGATGGGCGCGTACACATACGGCCGTAGGTCAGAGTACCAGGCGGTTTGTGGGGTGGGGGCCGGTGGAGTGCGGGCCTGGGTCTACGGGCCCGTGGCACGGAGTGCGTGGTAGGCGTCGAAGACGGCCAGGCACAGCGGGACCGGGGTGAGCAGGACGCAGGCCTCGGCGAGCTCCAGGAAGCGGCCCCAGAAGGGGGTGACCCCCTTCTTCGGCACGATCAGGGCGATCGCGGCGAGGACGGCTGCCGCGGCGGCGGTGGCTGCGGTGATTCCGATCGTACGCAGGTCGGGTACGCCCGCGGAGGCGTGCGGCGTCCGGAGCGAGAGGCCGAGGACGAGCAGGAGGAGCGTCGCGAGGCCCGCGGCGAGGACGCAGGCGGCCTGGGCGGTGTGGCGGAAGAGGTGGGCGCGCATCAGGAGGGCGACGCCGAGGGCGAGCGCGAGGACCTGGGGGCGTACGCCGCCGGAGAAGGAGAGGACCGCTGCGGCGGCGACGGCGAGGAGGGCGCAGCCGCCGAGCAGACCGGTCAGGAGTTCGTGGCCGCGGCGGGTGCGGGTGGCGATGAGGTGGGCGTTGGTGTCGGGGTCGGGGCCGGGGCCGGTGCCCGCTTCCGGGTGGGTGGGGCTGAGGTGGGGGTCGGGGGCCGGGTCGAAGGCGCCGACCGTGGTGGGCGGCGGGGCGAAGCCGACGGGGAGGCGGGCGAAGCGGGCGGCGAGGCCGGGCAGGAAGGCGAGGGCGGCGACCAGGAGCGGGGCGCAGAGAGCGGCGGCTCTGGCGGGTTCGAGGTCGGCGAGGGTCGCGGTGAAGGTGAGGAGGAGGCCGGTGGCGGAGGCGAGGGCGGTGGCCAGGAAGGGGGCGTCGGTCGGGGGGTGGGTGGTGGAGGGAGCTCCGGTGGGGGGTGGAGTCCGGGTGGGGGATGGAGCCCAGGTGGGGGTTGGAGCTCGGCCGGGGGCTGGAGTGGGTTGCGGGGCTGGGGTGGGGGTGGTGCGGGTGGGGGGTGCGGCGAGGACCAGGAGTACGGAGGCGAGGAGGACGGCCGCGCAGGCCAGGAGGAGGTGGAGGCGGCCGGGGCCTTCTCCGGGGGCGGGCGGCAGGAGGGCGGTGCCTGCGACGGCTGCGTGCGCGAGGGCTGCCGCACCGAGGGCTACGGCCGAGCCCTGGTCCTCGTACACCCGGGTGCGTACCGCGGCGAGGGTGAGGAGAAGCACGGCGGCGAGTCCCGCGAGGATGCCGGGGAGGCCGTGTGTGTGGTGGCCGGGGGACGTGTTCCAGAGGAAGAACGCGAGGAGGGTGAGGAGGGCGGAGGTCGCGAACAGGCCTGCGGTGCGGGTGAGTTGATCGCTCCAGAGGGTGCGGTCCCGTGCGACGGCCGAGGCGACCGCGTCGGACACGTCGTCGAAGACGGGTGGGGCGAGGGACTCCGCGAAGGGGCGCAGGGCCAGGATCTCGCCGTCGAGGATCCGCTGGGCGGCGAGGGTGCGGGCGCTGTCGAGGACGGTGCCGTCGCGGCGTACGAGGTGGTAGCCGACGGGGGCGTACGGGGCGGGGCGCTGGGCGGAGAGCCGGAGGATCTCGGGGTGGAGGTCGGCGAGGGGGAGGTCGTCGGGGAGGGCCACGTCGATGCGGCTGTCGGGGGCGGTGATGGTGAGGCGGCAGAAGCCGGTGGGGGTGGGGGTCGGGGTGGAGAGGGGGGTTCGGGGGGCGGGGAGGGTTGGGGTTGGGATGGGGGCGGGGGCAGCGATGGTGGTGGGGGGTGGGGTGGTCAACTCCGGTCTCTCCTTCGGGGGCGTGGGCACCGGGTGGTGGGTGGTGCGGGTCGGTGGGGGTGTGCGGAGTGGTGGATGGCTGGGGTTGCCTGCGGCGCCGGCCCCTCCCCGCCCCTTCACCTGAACCGCTGGCCGCGGGGCTGGGGGGGGGGCAGTACGGCTTGCGCCGGTGGGGGGCTGGGGTTCCGGGCTGCGCCCGGTGCACGGACTGCGTCCGCGCGTCCTCAAACGCCGGACGGGCTGGAGGTGCCGCACAGGCCTGAAAGCACCCGGGCGGGCGGAGAGGCCCGAGTTGCCCGACGCACCCCGTTGCCCAACGGTGGAACGGTCGGGAAGGATGCGCGGGCCTGTCTCTCCGGTGTGCGAATTTCGTTCGCTTGTGCATCGGCGGAAGGAAGGGTTCGGCGACAGTAGGATCCCCGGCGGGTACGTCCGCAAGTGATCGACTGCGGGAGTAACACGCCTGTTCGGTAGGGGAATTGGGGATCCGTGAGTCAGATCGTCGTGAAGCGTCCGCCTCGGGTTCTGCCGCCCGGCGTGTCCGGGGAGCCGGTGCAGTTGCAACCGCCTCCGGAGCTCCCGCGCGGGCAGCAGGAGGGGGTGCTGATGCAGCTCCTGCCGATGCTGGGGATGGGGGGTTCGGTCGTCTTCCTGTTCATGGGGCAGCACGCGATCATGAAGGTGATGGGCGGGCTGATGGTCGTGTCGACCGTGGCCATGGCCGTTGCCATGTTCATCAGGCATCGGCGTGGTGCGCAGGGGCAGCTTGCCGATCTGCGGCGGGGCTATCTGGTGCATCTGGCGCAGGTGCGGCGGGCCGTACGGAAGACGGCGCGCGCGCAGCGGGACGTGCAGTACTACCTCCATCCGTCGCCCGAGCAGCTGTGGGCGCTGGTCGCCGAGGGCAGCCGGGTGTGGGAGCGCAGGCCCGGTGACGCGGACTTCGCGCAGGTGCGGGTGGGGCTGGGGAGTCAGGCGCTGGCCACTCCCCTGCTGGCGCCCGAGACCGCGCCGGTGGACGAGTTGGAGCCGCTGACGGCGGGGGCGCTGCGGCGGTTCCTCGACACCCACGGGACGGTGGGCGGGCTGCCGATGGCCCTGTCCCTGCGGGCCTTCTACCACCTGACGGTGAGTGGGGAGGAGGCCGGTGCACGGGGTTCCGCGCGTGCGGTGGTGGGGGCGTTGGCCGCGCTGCACTCCCCCGCTGATCTGGTGGTGGCCGTTGCCGCCGGTGAGGGGTGTGCGGCGGAGTGGGAGTGGGTGAAGTGGCTGCCGCATGCGCAGGTGGTGGGTGGGGAGCCTGACGGGGCCGGGGGCCGGCGGTTGGTCGCGGGCGGGGTTGCCGAGCTGGAAGGGCTGCTCGGGGAGGTGCTGGAAGGGCGGCCCCGGTTCCGGGCGGAGGGGCCCGCGGTACAGGACCGGCCGCATGTGGTGGTCGTGCTCGACGGGGTGGCGGTTCCTGCGGGGGCGGTGCTGGCGGGCGCCGAGGGGTTGCAGGGGGTGACGGTGATCGAGGTCGTGCCCGGTGAGCTGGGTGCGGAGGATGCGCGGGGCGGGCTGTCCGTCGTCGTTCGGGGCGGGGTGCTGCGGCTGGAGTCGGGGCACGGGGTCGCGTACGAGGGGGTGGCGGACGGTCTGGGGCTGGAGGCCGCCGAGGCGCTGGCCAGGCAGTTGGCGCCGCTGCGGGTGCCTTTGGTCGGGGAAGGGGGTGAACCGCTGCTGGAGGAGCTGGAGTTCACGGATCTGCTGGAGTTGGGGGATGCCGCCGAGGTGGAGGTGGCGCGGTCCTGGCGGCCTCGGGCGCGGGCGGACCGGTTGCGGGTGCCGATCGGGGTGGGCGAGGACGGCGCGCCCGTACTGCTGGATCTGAAGGAGGCGGCGCAGGAGGGGATGGGGCCGCACGGGCTGTGCGTGGGGGCGACCGGGTCGGGGAAGTCGGAGCTGCTGCGGACGCTGGTGCTGGGTCTTGCGGTCACCCACTCGTCGGAGACCTTGAACTTCGTCCTGGCGGACTTCAAGGGCGGGGCGACGTTCGCCGGGATGGCGCAGTTGCCGCACGTGGCGGCCGTGATCACCAATCTGGCCGATGACTTGACGCTCGTCGACCGGATGGGCGACTCGATCCGGGGCGAGCTGAACCGGCGGCAGGAGCTGCTGCGCGACGCCGGCAACTACGCGAACGTGCACGACTACGAGCGGGCGCGGGTGGCGGGGGCGACGGGTGCGGGCGGGGTGCCGTTGCGGCCGATTCCTTCGCTCGTTCTGGTGATCGACGAGTTCAGTGAGCTGTTGAGTGCGATGCCGGACTTCATCGAGATGTTCGTGCAGATCGGGCGGATCGGACGGTCGCTGGGGGTGCATCTGCTGCTGGCTTCCCAGCGGTTGGAGGAGGGGCGGCTGCGGGGACTTGAGACGTATCTGTCGTACCGGGTGGGGCTGCGGACGTTCTCGGCGGCGGAGTCCCGGGCGGCGCTGGGGGTGCCGGACGCGTACCAGCTGCCGAATGTGCCGGGGTCGGGGTACTTGAAGTACGGGACGGACGACATGGTGCGGTTCAAAGCGGCGTACGTGTCGGGGGCGTACCGGAGTGCGGCGGACGTGCGGGAGTCCGCCGACTCGGGCGTACGGCCGGTGGAGCGGCGGCCGGTGCTGTTCACGGCGGCGCGGGTGCCGGTGCGGTACGTGACAGAAGGGGCGCGGGCAGGAGCGGGGCCCGGCCCTGTGGTGCCTGGGGCGCGGGCGGCCGTCGAGGACGAGGCGCTGGCCGATTCCGTACTGGATGTGGTCGTGCGGCGGCTGGAGGGGCGCGGTCCGGCGGCCCACCGGGTGTGGCTGCCACCGCTGGACAGCTCGCCGGGGCTGGACCGGCTGACGGGTACGGGCGGGCCGGTGGCCGGGGCGGGCGGGTTGCTCCGTGTGCCGCTGGGGGTGGTCGACAAGCCGTACGAGCAGCGGCGGGACACCCTGTGGCGGGACTTCTCCGGGGCGGCCGGGCACATGCAGATCGTCGGCGGGCCGCAGTCCGGGAAGTCCACGCTGCTGCGGACGCTCGTCGCGGCGTTCGCGCTGACGCACTCGCCGCGTGACGTGCAGTTCTACGGGCTGGACTTCGGCGGTGGCGGGCTGTCGGCGGTGGCCGGGCTGCCGCACGTGGGCGGGGTCGCGGCGCGTCTGGATCCCGAGCGGGTGCGTCGTACGGTCGCGGAGGTGTACGGCGTGCTGACGGCGCGCGAGGAGTACTTCCGGGCGGCGGGCGTCGATTCCGTCGCGACGTACCGGGCGATGCGGGCGCGGGGCGGGCAGGCCGGGAGTGCGGACGGCGGTCGGTGCGGGGGCGATGTGTTCCTGGTGATCGACGGCTGGGGCAACTTCCGTACGGAGTACGAGGCCTTGGAGCCGGTCGTGGTCGACATCGCGGCGCGCGGGCTCGGCTACGGCGTCCATGTAGTACTGACCGCCTCGCGCTCGATGGAGGTACGGGCCCAGCTCAAGGACCTCCTGATGAACCGGCTGGAACTGCGGCTCGGCGACGTCATGGACTCGGAGCTGGACCGGCGGGTCGCCGCGCAGGTGCCGGCCGGGGCGCCGGGGCGGGGTCTGACTCCGGAGAAGCTGCACTTCATGGCGGCGGTGCCGAGGGGCGACGGGGTGGGGTCGGGGGAAGATCTCGCACCCAGGGCCGATGTCGCATCCGGAGGTGATCTCGCGTCCGGAGGTGATCTCGCGGAGGCGACGGCGGCGCTGGTGCGGGAGGTGTCGGAGCGGTGGGCCGGGGCGGACTCTGCTCCACAAGTACGTTTGCTGCCGAGGGAGTTGTCGGTACGGGAGCTGCCTTCGGGCGGTGCGCGTCCGGCGGAGGGGATCGCCTTCGGCATCGACGAGGACCGGCTGGAGCCGGTGTTCGTCGACTTCGAGCGGGATCCGTTCTTCCTGGTGTTCGGGGAGGGCGAGTCCGGCAAGACGAATCTGCTGCGCCTGCTGATCCGGCAGTTGAGCGAGCGGTACGCGGCCGAGGACTGCAAGATCTTCGTCATCGACAACCGGCGCGGGCTGCTGGACGTGACGCCCCCGTCGCACCTCGCCGAGTACGTACCCATGTCGCACTCCATGGACCACCACGTGGAGGCACTGGTGGAACTGATGCGGCGGCGGGCGCCGTCGGCGGACGTCACCGCGCGGGAGTTGCGGGAGCGGAGCTGGTGGCAGGGGCCGACGGTGTTCGTGGTGGTCGACGACTACGACCTGGTGTCGACGTCGAGCGGCAATCCCCTCGCGCCGCTGGCGGAACTGCTGCCGTTCGCACGGGACGTGGGGGTGCGGTTCGTGGTCGCGCGGAACACTGCGGGGGCGAGCAGGGCGGCGTACGAGCCGTTCGTACAGCGAATGGTGGAGCTGGGGGCGCAGGGGATCGTACTGTCCGGCGATCCGGGTGAGGGCGATGTCTTCGGGGGTGTACGGCCGCGGGCGATGCCCGCGGGGCGGGGGGTGGTGGTGTCGCGGAGACGGGGGTCGTCGCTGGTGCAGACGGGGTGGGTGGGGCACGGCGGAGACGGTGAGGGGCTTTCGGAGTTCTCGGGCCTCTCGGACCTCTCAGAGCTCTCGGACTGAGCGGTGGGAATGCGGGGGAATCCGGCGAGGTCCGGGGAATGCGGCCGGGTGGGGCGAGGTCCCGCCGACTGTGGCGCGGCGGGAAGTCCCGCGAGTGCAACCGGGCAGGCATGAAGACCGGTTGAGTCGAACGGTGCGGCCCCGGCACACCGTGCCGGGGC
>NZ_JBSGZD010000304.1:0-9522 GCF_053610825.1 Streptomyces sp. NPDC054863
CTCGCGGCCCGCGCCGAACCCGAGGCGGCGAGTCGGCACTGGCCGCCGTGGCCCACGGCGACTTCCTCGCTCTCACCGGTGAGCCCCTGGCCCTGGTCGGCACCACCGGACCCGGGTCCGGCAACTGCCATACGTGGGTGCGGGTGTTCTTCGGCCGCCCGTTGCCGTCACAGGGCTGGAAGATCCACATATCGGCCGCGGGTCCCGCCGTCCAGAGCGTTCTGGACGCGACCGCCGCTGTCTGCACCGCTCGCGCGCGGCTTTCTCATACCTGCGCAGCGGCCGACTGCCGGCCGTGTCCAACTCCGAGTACGCCCACCGCGGTTCCCCGGGGAAGTTCATCACCGTCCACCTTGTCGACGGCGGGGAGCTGAAGACACTCCTGGACGCCCTGGCCGTAGCCCTCCTCGACGGCCGTGCCGGCCTGCTCCCCTTCCTGGCAGCCGCCGGTTGCGGAGTCACCGACACGCCGGTACTCCAGGGCCACCTTCGAGACCTCCGGCGGCACGTCGTACCTCACGGTGACCGTCTCGCCATCCCCGGTGCACAGCTGGTCCGTCTGTCCATGGCCCTCGCCACAGGAACGGCCGGCGCACTCCCGGCGAGGGGCGGCGCCCACCGCCGCGCCGACCACCTCTTCCCCTGCTCGGCGGTCCGTATCCGGCCACCTGCCCCTGAATCCCGCCGCCGCAGCGCTCCCGGTCCGGCGAACCGCTCACCAACGGAAGGAGGTGCCTCCGCAGCCTTCCGCGATCTCCGGCGACTCGAAACCGTCGGCGAAGAACACGGCGTACTGCTCGCCGGTACCGGTGGCTTCCAGCGTCACGACACCGGCCTCAACCGGGTCTCGGTCAACCCCGCCAACTGTGCGCGGGCCCGTTTGACGCCCTCCTTGAAGCCCTGCCGCTCCGCCTCGTCCCGTGCCTCCCGGGCACACGCCATGGCCGACTCCGGCTCTCCGAGCACGAGCAACGCCTCGCCCCGGGCGAGCCACAGCAGCACGTGCCGCAGCGCCACCAACCCCGTCCCCCCAACCAACACCGTCAGCCCGTACGCCGTACATCGCTCCGCCTCGGCCGCCTTGCCCCGTGCCAGGAGCTGATGGGCACGGACCTCCAGCGCGAGGAGCTCCGTGAGCGAGTCACCGGCGTCGCACGCCAGCGCGGCCGCGCGGGTGACGCTCGCGAGCGACGCCTCGGTGGCACCGCCGTAGGCCAGCGCCATCGCCAGGTTGACCAGCGCGGTCGCCTCACTGGACGTGTCGCCCGCTCGGGCCGCCAGTGCCGGGGCCAGCTCAAGATGGGCAAGGGCCTCCGGCAGCCGGTCCTCCTCCAACAGGACCCAGCCGAGCAGCGTTCGGACGCGGGCCTCGGCATCCGGGTCACCGAGCTCCGAGGCGGCGCTCAGGGCCTGCTCCAACTGGGGGACCCAGCCGTCCCTCACATGCCAGGTGAGGTAGGGCCACTGGAGGACGACCAGCCGCCAGGCCCGGTCGTCGTGGCCGGCGGCACGGGCCACCGGGACCAGAGCGCTGAGATTCTCGCGCTCGGCGGCGTACCACCGCAGCGCGTCGTCGCGGCCGGTGAACCGCCTCGGCTCCGAAGGGACGTAGGCGCCCCCGGGCAGCGAGCAGCAGGGCCGGTCCTCGGGCGCTGCGGCGGTGGCCGCTGCGAGTGCGGTGACGATGTAGTGGTCAAGGAGCCGCAGCAGGGCCCCCTCGTCGGCGGCCAGCCCCCGCGCGTACAACCGGACAAGGTCGTGCAGGGAGTAGCGGCCGGGCACGTACTCGGTGACCAGGTGGGCTCCGGTGAGCTGGTCGAGCGCCTCGCCCGCAGCAGCAGGACCGCAGTCGCACAGCGCCGCCGCCGCGTACCGGTCCAGGTCGGGCCCCGGCAACGCACCGAGCCGGACGAACAGCCGCGCCGCCCCTGGCGGCAGCCCCTGCAAGGTGAGCCGCAGGGCCGCCGAGACACCTGATTCCTCGCCGTCGTCCAGCGACAGCAGGGAGAGCCGACGCTGCTCGTCGGCGAGCTCGGCGGCCAGATCCGACAGCCGCCAGCCCGGCCGGGTCACGAGCCGTGCGGCTGTGATCCGCATCGCGAGCGGCAGTCCGTCGCACAGCGCGCACAGCTCGACCGCGGCCTCCGGTTCGGCCGCCACCCGTCCGCCACCGACTGCGGCCGCGAGCAGCGCCACGGCGTCGGCCGGTCCCAATACGTCCAGCGGTACCGGCTTGGCCAGTTCGTAGACCATCAAACCGCTCAGGCGCCATCGCGACGTCACCAAAGTGGCCGTGCGCGTCCCGAAGGGCAGGAGCGGGCGCACCTGATCGGCGCTGCGGGCGTTGTCCAGGACGACGAGCAGCGCGAGATCCTCGGTCAGTTCGCGGTACAGGGCCGCGGCTGCCACCACCGACTCGGGAATCCCGCGAGGCGGAATCCCGAGAGCGATCAGGAACTCCCGGACGACGTCGTCGGGGTGGACGGGCCCGCCGCCGAAACCCCGCAGGTCCGCAAAGAGCACCCCGTCCGGGAAGACCCCCTGCCGCTGGTGCGCCCAGTGCAACGCGAGGGCGGTCTTGCCCACCCCAGCGGCGCCGGTGACCAGCGCGATGGAGCCGTCCTCCGTGATCGTGTCGAGCGCTGTCAGCTCTTGGTCCCGGCCGTGGAACCCGCGCGTCGCTCGCGGCAGCAGACGCGGCACGGCACGCTGGAACACGGCCGGACCGCCCGCCACCCACCGCACGGTTTCCACACGTCGCGGGACGAGACTCCCGGGTGTGCCGGCGCTCTTCTCCTCAGCTTCGGCCCTGCCTCTGTCCCCGGCGCTGTCCGCCCGTATTTCCCGGTACGGTCGTCCGCCCGGGCCGACACCTTCGGCGGGGTCCGGGCAGTCGGCGGCCTCCGGGTGCTCGGGGTCGGCAGCCCGCCAGGCTTCGGTCGTCCCCGCCGGCCCCGACGGCGGAACCGCTCGGGGCGGGTCACCGCGGAGTATCCCCTCGTACGCCGCACGCAATGCGGGGCCGGGACCGACGCCGAGCTCGTCCGAGAGACGGCCGCGAGTGCGGAGAAACCAGTCGAGGGCGTCGGACTGGTGGCCCGCCCGGTACAGCGCGGTCATCAGCGCCGCCGCGAGCGGTTCCCTCAACGGGTACGCCACCGCCTCGGCCCTCAGCAGTGTCGCCGCCCGGAGATGGTCACCGAGCCCGCAGTACGCCTGCGCCAGCCGCTCGACCGTGACCAGCCGGGACTCCTCCAGAGCCTGGGCCGCGGCACGCAGCGCGGCACTTGGCACGGTCCCGGTGAGCGCGGGGCCGCGCCACAGGGCCAAGGCGCTCCGCAGCACGTCCACCACGTCCTCGGGCCGCTCCTCGTCCTGTCCGCGGCGGACGAGTTCCTTGAAGCGGTGCGCGTCAAGGAACTCGTCCGGCATCTCCAGCGTGTAGGCAGGCCCGCGCGTGACCAGCCGCACCCCGAGCCGGTCGGCACCGGCGAACAGCGCACGCAGCCGCGATATGTGCCCTTGAACGACGGTACGGGCGTGGGTGGGAGGGGCCTCCTCCCAGACCATGTCGATCAGCTGCTCCATGGGAACCACCGCGTTGGACCGCAGTAGTAACACGGTGAGTACGCTGCGCCGTTTGACCGGTCCGAGGGGAAGCTCCCCGGTGACGGACGCCACCCCCACTCCGCCTAGCAGCCGGAACTCCACTGCATCTCCCCATGTTTCACGGATGATGGAGGGTCAGGGTACGCGTGGTGTCGTCGGCTGTTTGTAAGGACTTTTTGGGGGGCGACTGTTGAGGGTTCAGCCGAGATGCGCCTCGAAGGGGCAAGGGGTTGATCTTGATGCGGCTTGGTGCGCGGTCGGCACAGTGGCGCCGCAGCAAATGCGTGTACCTCGCCCGGTCAGCCGGGACACTTCGTCACCGGTCGGAGCGATCGTGGCAGGGCCCCGTCGCCGGGGAAGCCGCGTGCGGCGCTGCTGTCAGGGGGTGGGGTGCAGGACTCCACCATGGTCGTGAAGCGGCGCAGATCGTCGTGCACGCGGGGCGGGTGGTGGCCCGGTTCGCTCCAGCGATGTCCGCTCGCCGCGAGTGCTGCGGCACGCAGCACGAAGTCCTTCGCGCGGGCGCGTTCCCGCTCCGTCGCACCCCAGGTCGTGGCTGCCGCCGGAGAAGATGGTGCGCACCGACCTAGGATGCGATCCCGGCCCTCCACCTGCTTGGAGAAGACGCATGACGGATGCGAGCACCGGCCAAGTGGTCGTGAACAGGGTGATGTCCCTCGATGGGTTCATCGCCGGTCCCGGCCACACGATGGACTGGATCTTCGAGCACATGACGTCGGTGACGTTCCCGGAGGTCATGGCGGCCACGGGCGCCATGCTCATCGGCCGGGGCACGTACGAGGTCGGCAAGCGCATGTCCGACGAGAACACCGATTACGACGGTGGGGCGCGGTTCGTCCTCACCCACCGCCCGCCCGACGAGCCGGACCCCAACGTCACCTTTCTCACCTGCGACATCGAGGAAGCCGTGGCCACGGCACGCCGTGCGGCCGGCGACAAGAACCTGGAGATCCTCGGCGCCGACCTGGCCGCCCAGTGTCTGCAGCGCGGCCTCGTCGACGAGATCCTGGTGTACGTGCTGCCGGTGCTGCTCGGCGACGGCGTCCGCTTCGCGCCGCCGGGCCTCGACCGGATCGACCTGGAACCGTTCAGCAACGTCCAGTCGGGCGGGGTCACCATGCTGCGCTTTCACGTGCGCAAGCAGCACGGTCGGAACTACTAGCCATGCTGTCATGCCCCCCTTCCCGTGGGACGAGTTCCCCACTCTCGCTGAACACCAACTGGCCTGACAGCGGCTGTAGTTCATGGCGCACATCGGTCGGGCTTCCCACGATCGAAGGGCACGCTCGGCTCGACCGGTGCGCTCCGTGCCCGGAGGAGGCCCCCGCTCCTCTGGGACGCGCACTCCCCGGCCCGGTCCGTCAGACGTCCGCCCCGGCCGCCCGCACGATGATCTTGCCCTGGTTCTCGCCCCGCAGCATGCCCAGGAACCCGTCCACGATGCCGCCGAAGCCCTCGACCACGGTCTCATCGAGCGTGACGCGTCCACTCTGCAGGTGCGGTACGACGAACTCGTACAACTCCTCCTGCACATCAGCGTAGTTGCGGACCAAGAAGCCCTCCATGCGCAGGCTCTTCTCGACGATGTCGGGAAGGTTGCGCAGGGCGTAGGGCGTGCCGGTGCTGTTGTACTGGGAGATGGTGCCGATCCGCACGATCCGTCCGTACTCACGCAGCGAGGAGATCGCCGCTTCGAGGTGCTCGCCACCGACATTGTCCAGGTAGAGGTCGATCCCGTCGGGTGCTGCCTTGGCGAGCAGCTCCGCCGCCGGGCCCGAGTGGTAGTCGAAGACCTCGTCGTAGCCGACGTGTTCGGTCAGGTAAGCGGCCTTCGCCGCCCTGCCCGCGCTGCCGACCAGCCGTCCCACGCCCATCAGCCGGGCGAGTCGCCCGGCGGCCGTGCCCACACCGCCGGCCGCCGCCGAGACGAACACGTCCTGCCCCTCGCGGAGTTCGGCGATGCGGGTGAGCCCGACGTAGGCGGTCAGGCCGGTGCCGCCGAGGATGCTCAGGTGCGCGGAGAGCGGTACGCCGTCGAAGCGGGGGATCGTACGCGTCTCTTCGGGGGTGACGACGGAGTGGGTACGCCAGCCCTGCCGGTGGAAGACGATCTCGCCCTCGCGGAGCGCCGGATCCCGGGAGGCCACGACCCGGCCGAGGGCGCGGCCCTCCAGGGGAGCGTTCAGTGCGAAGTCCCCGTCCATCATTTCGCGGTGGTAAGGGTCCACCGACCAGTACAGGTTCTCCACCAGCGCCGTTCCCGGGCCGGGTTGTGGCATCGCGGACTCGACGAAGGCAAAGTGCCCGGGGGTGGGGAAGCCATGGGGGCGGGCGGTCTGGTGCACGGTGAGCGTGGTCTCGGTCATGACGGTGACCGTACGGAGGAATGCGAAGGCTGGGGAGACAGTTGCGCTCATGGAACGGCCCGATCCATGAAGGGCCCTCATAGAAGCAGGTGGGACCCCTGATGACAGCCACGGCCCCCGTACCCCCCGCACCTACTGCGGCTGCCGCCACCGACCTCGCCCCGCACGAGCTCCGCATCCTCGTGGCCGTCGACCGCGAGCGCGGGTTCTCGGCAGCAGCCAAGGTCCTCGGGCTGACCCAGTCCGCGGTCTCGCACTCCATCCGGGGGACGGAACGCAAAGTCGGAACGGTCCTCTTCGAGCGGGGCCGCAAGGGCGCGACGCCCACCGCGGCCGGGGCCGCCGCCGCTGCCCACGCCCGCCGGATCCTGCGGCTTCTGGACATCCTGGCCGCGGAGGTCCGCGGTGCCGAGCGGGGCACTGCCGTCGGCCCGCTGCGCATCGCCGCATTCCGTAGCGCCGCCCTCCACCTGCTGCCACCCGTCCTGGAGCGCCTCACCGCCCGCCACCCCGGCATCGAGCCGGAGGTGCACGTCGTCCGTGAGCTGGGTGCGGGCACCGCCGGCGAGATCGCAGAAGGGCGCGCGGACGTGGCTATCGCAACGATCGGCGCTGCCTCGCTCTTGCCGGCCGGGCTCATCGGCGACGTACTCATCGAGGAGCCCTACTCGCTGGTGCACCCGGTCGGCCATCCCACCCCGCGGTCCCTGCCGCTGGTGGACTGGCACGAGAACTGCGGTTCCTACACCCGCCGGTGGTGGGCCGGGCAGGACTGGATTCCGAAGGCGACCGTCCTGACCGAGGACGACGGAGCGGTGCTCTCGCTGGTGAGCAGAGGCCTCGGCATGGCGATCATGCCCGCGCTCTCGCTGAACGGAGCACCGGACGGCATCGAGATCACCGACCTCGGACCCGAGCGCCCGATCCGTTCCGTGGGCTACGTCACCACCCCGGAGCTGGCCGCCAGCGTCTCCGTCCGCGCCCTGATCCGCGAGCTCAGAGCGGCCCGTCGGTGAAGGCGGGGCCGAACATGAGCGGGAGCAGAGAGCGCGCGCCTGCCCGGGCCGCAGGCACCCGAAGCCGATTCCACAGTGCCAGAACGACGACTGGAACGGGCAATCCGGTGCGACTCCGCGGAACACGGCCGCACCACGCAGAAGCGATCTGCAACGCGCCTTCGCCCCCCCCCGATTTCCCGGTAGCTGTGGCATCAACGTGCCCAGGGCAGCCATCCCAGGGCGTCGTGGGGCCGACGGGGACCGCTTCCGCCGCGCCTCACCCGGTACTTGTGCCAGGCCCGCCCACCGTGCAGGTACCGCTGACCGAGCCTTGCGGACGAGGTCCTCCAGTCCGGCCGTGGCACGCCCCAGCGGCTGCGCAAGGGCTGTCTGAATCCGGGTCGGGCGCACCCGTTGCCCGGCACGCCCGCTCGCGGCGTTCGCGCCTGGCGAGGACCTTTCGCCGCCTGCGATCGCACGCATCGGCGGAGGCCCCCCGTCCGCAGGGCCCCGGCGCCTACTGTGACCCGCATGACCATGGGGGACGAACTACTTCTGATCGCGATGGGTACCGGCAGACGGCGTCCACGGATCCGCTCCGAGGGACGTCTGCGGGTCGCCCTGCGGGCCGCGGAACTGTCCGAACTGTGCCTGGCGGGCCGGATCACCTTCGACGTCCGGCGGATCGCGGTCCTCGACACCGCGCCCGTCGAGGACCGCCGCCTCAACAACGTGCTGACCGAACTGTGCCGGGCCGACCCGCCGCCCTCGCTGTACGAATGGTTGCGCCTGGCTCCGCGCTCGCTCATCACCGAGTACCTCTCCCGGCTGGAGGACCAGAAGGTGCTCAAGTCCCGCCGTCGGCGCGACGCGGTCGGCCACACCCGGTACGAGATCCTCTCCGTCGACGCGGCGCGCCGCCGCCGCGTGCTGGACCGCCTCGACTCGGTGGCGCACTCCGGCCCGGAAATGCCCGCTGCCCCGTACGACCAGGCCCTGGCCCTGCTCGTCCGGGTGGCGGACGTGTCGACTGCCGCGTACCCCGGTGTGCGGGGCGCATCGCTACGCCGTCGCCTGGCTGCCCGTACCGAGGACGACACCCTCATGATCGGCGCCCCGCTCGACGGAGGAGACGCGGACACCCCGACCGTCCACATCCACCTGCCCGCCGGAAAGCTCGGGAAGCAACTCGTCAAGCTGTACAAGGACATTGCCACCGACACCCACGGACTGGACCAGGCACCGGACTCGGGCGGCTCCTCCGACGGCGGCTCGGGCAACGACTGAGGTCGGGCAACGACTGAGGCCGTCCCACGGAGGCGGGTCTTCCCCGCGGGCCGTCTCGCCGGCCCTGCTGGGACCCGCCCGCGACGACCCCCCTGGGTGCTCGCCAACCTGGCCGACAGGCCCCGTCGTCGGTGCCCGAGTGGGAGGATCGGCGGAATACGAACGGTGAAGGGGTGGGGCCGAGGTGACGACCGGGGACTTCAGTGTGGGTGGCCGCCCGCTCCACGAGCGGCTGACGGCAGGCCTGGCCGCCTACACCGACCTGGTGCTTGCCGAGGTCACTTCGAGAGTGCCCGCCTACGGTCTGCTGCCGGGGGAGGAACTCGGCGGCGACATCCGGCGTGTGATCGAACAGACCTTGCGTTCGTTCACCGAGGTCCTGCGGACGAAGGAGCTCCCCTCCCGCGACGAGCTGGCCTTTCTGCGGGAGTCGGCTGCGCGCCGTGCCGAGGAGGGCATTCCGATCGATGTGGTGCTCACCGCGTACCACGTGGGCATGCAGGTGGTGTGGGAGTCACTCACCCCGCATGTACGGCCGGGCGAGGTCACGGACGTGCTGGCCGCCAACGCCCTGGTCCTGCGCTATCTGGAACGGGTCGCACCCGCCGTGGGAGCCGGCTACCTCGACGCCCGGCAGACGGTGTTCGACGACGAGCACTCCGCACGCTGCGCACTGCTGTCCGCACTGCTCGACGGCGACCCGGCCGAAGCGGCGGCGACCCGGGCGGGACTGTCACTGCCGCCCGGCTTCCTCGTGCTCGCCCTCGCGGTGGGGATGCACCCCGACGAGCGGGCGGACGGGGTCGACGGTGCGGTGGCGGGTCGCCGCAAACTCCGACGTCTGCGCATGGAGCTGGAGCGGCACTTCCGTGGCCCGGTGCTGTCCTCGCTCACGGCGGACGGTGGTGTCGCCCTGCTGCCCGCCGAGGGGGGCGCCGACAGCGTCTCGGTGCGCGAGTGGTCCCGCCTGGAGCGGATCGTGGCCGACCTCGGGCGGGCGGCCGGAGCGGAGGTCGCCGCGGGGGCCGTCGCGGCCGGGCCGACCGCGGTGGCGCGGGCTGCGGTCACGGCCCGCGAGGTCCTGGAAGTCGCGCAGCTCTTCGAGCGCCCGGCCGGACTCCACCGACTGGAGGACGTACTCCTGGAGTACCAGCTGTCGCGTCCCAGCGAGGCCCTCGGCCCCCTCGCGAACCTCCTCGAACCGATCGGTGACGACCCGGAACTGCTGCGGACGCTGGAGA
>NZ_JBSGZD010000305.1:0-9481 GCF_053610825.1 Streptomyces sp. NPDC054863
GCCCTTGAGGGCGCGCGGGAAGAGGGTGTCGACGGGGATGTTGCGCCAGGCGGTGCGGGCGTCGGCGAAGCGGGTGCTCGCGGTGGGGGTCCGGGGGGTGTCGGCGGCCAGCCAACTCCCGGCGGCGGCGCCGGCGATGAGGCCGGTGCCGAGGATGGTGGCGGCGGCGAGGGTGGCCAGGCGGGCGGGTGTGCGGGGCCGACGCGGGGGGTGTGAGGCGGTGGGCCCGGACGGAGCGGTGGCCTCGGACGGAGCGGTGGCGAGCGCGTGCGGTCGCGAGAAGGAGCGCTCCGCGTGGGGGCCGCCCCCTTGCCCGCCCTTCCCCGAGCTCTCGGCTTCGCTTGAGCAGGGGAGACCCCACTCGCCCCCGTGGGGCGGCCCCGCCGCCCGAGGGGGCTGGGGCGGCGCGGTGGCCGGAGGGGGTGGCAGGGTGTCCACAGGGGACGGGGGTGGCGGCGTGGAAGGTGGGAACGGGGGGCGGGGTGGGGGGCCGGGGTGGTGTGGTTCGGTGGTCATGCCGGCCCCCAGGTCCGTCTGTTGTCGTGCTCCCGGCTCGTGCCCCGTGGCAGCCCCGTCGCTCGGGCCTCCAGCGGGATTCCGTCACTCTACGGGCTGGTCGGGCCGCGACGGGAACCGATGTGCGGTGTGGGGCGGATCTGACCGGATCGTCCCCCTCCGGCTCTCTCCCGCCCTCTTGGCACCCCCTCCGCCGGTGGAACGTCCCGTCGGGCCCTACCGGGCGGTAATCCACTCTGGCAAGCTGCGCCCATGACTCCCCGTGTGACGCCCCGTGCGGCTCCCCGAGCCGATGACCGTGCCCGCTACGACCGGGCGACCGCGCATCTCGAAGGCCCGCTGGCCGTCGTCGACCTGGAGGCGTTCGACGACAACGCCGCCGATCTCGTGCGTCGCGCGGGCGGCAAGCCCGTCCGGGTGGCGAGCAAGTCGGTGCGGTGCCGGGCGCTGCTGGAGCGCGTGCTGGCGAAGGACGGTTTCGCGGGCGTGATGTCGTACACCCTGGCCGAGTCGCTGTGGCTGGCGCGGTCCGGGTTCGAGGACGTGCTGCTGGCCTATCCGTCCGTCGACCGGAGCGCGTACGCGGAGCTGGCGGCCGATCCGAAGCTGGCCGCCGCCGTGACCGTGATGGTGGACGACCCCGCGCAGCTGGAGCTGATCGAGCGGGCGCGGGACGGCGGGACGGAGGAGATCAGGGTCTGTCTGGAGCTGGACACCTCGCTACGGATGCTGGGGGGAAGGGTGCGGATCGGGGCGTTGCGGTCGCCGCTGCGCGAGCCCGCGCAGCTGGCGGAGCTGGCCCGGTCGATCGACCGGCGGCCGGGGTTCCGGCTGGTGGGGATCATGGCGTACGAGGGCCATGTGGCCGGCGTCGGCGACTCGATCGCCGGACGGCCGGTGCGCTCCCGGATGGTGCGTGCGATGCAGGGTGCGGCGCGCCGGGAGCTGGCGGTGCGGCGGGCGGCCGTCGTACGGGCGGTCAGGTCGGTCGTACCGGACCTGGAGTTCGTGAACGGCGGCGGCACCGGGAGCGTGGAGAGCACCGTCGCGGAGGACGCCGTGACCGAGGTGGCGGCCGGGTCGGGGCTCTACGTGCCGAGGCTGTTCGACAACTACCGGTCGTTCAGCGGGCGTCCGGCCGCGCTCTTCGCGATGCCGGTCGTACGGCGCCCCGGGGTCGGGATCGTGACGGTGCTCGGCGGCGGGTATCCCGCGTCGGGTGTCGCGGGGCCCGACCGCTCCCCCGTGCCGTACCTGCCCGAAGGGCTGCGGTACGACGCGCAGGAGGGGGCGGGCGAGGTGCAGACGCCGCTGCGCGGGGCCGCGGCGGACGACCTGCTCATCGGCGACAAGGTGTGGTTCCGGCACGCCAAGGCGGGCGAACTGTGCGAGCGGTTCGCCCGGTTGCAGCTGATCGAGGGCGACCGGGTGACGGACACCGCGCCGACGTACCGGGGCGAGGGCCACACCTTCCTGTGAGGCCCCCGCCCCGGGGCCCGGGGGTCCCCCGGGGGTCGGATCTCCCCGGGGGCCAGGGACTCAGGTCGTGTTGCGGATGCCCTGGGTGATCTTGTCCATGCCGTCCAGCGGCGGGGCGCCTGGGCCCTCGTCGAAGCTGAAGCGGACCAGGACGATCGACCCGGGGCCCAGGCTGCTGGGGAAGGCGAGCGACTGGACGTGGCCGCCCGGGCCCTTGCCGGTGACGACCTTCCAGCGGACCAGGTAGCCCTGCTTGCCCGCGACCGTGACGGCCTCGGACTTGACCTCCGTGTGGGACTTCACGCCGCCGTACTTCTGGCGGCCGAGGGTGTCCTTGTTGTAGGCGATGTCGGTGGCCTTCGCGATGTCGGCCTTGGCGACGGCCTCCGGAGTCGTCCGGTCGGCGGGCGCGGTGCGCGAGGTGACCGTGCCGTGGTGGCAGTAGCCGCCGTCGGCCGGGCAGTCGTACGTCTCCTTGGTCTGCATGGTGGCGGCTTCGCGGTCGCCGCCGAACTCGGGCCGCTCCCAGCCTTCGAGGATCGGGAGCGTGATGCCGTTCAGCTGGTCCGGGAGGGTGCTGGTGTCACCGGCCGGGGCCGAGGCGGGCGGCGGGGTGGGGAGGTCCTTCCCGCCGCCGGGGACCTCGACGGAAGAAGTGGGCGTCGCGACCGGGGGTTCGGGGTCGTCCTCCTTGCCGAGGACGACGACGCCGGTGACGATCGCGGCGACCAGGACGACTCCGGCGGTGATGACCGCGATGAGCGCGCCCTTGCTCAGTCCGCCGCCCGAGCCGCCCCCGGCGGGCGGTGCCGACGGGGGCGGCGGGGCGGCGTACTGCTGCGGCGCGGCGCCCGGATATCCGTAGCCCTGCTGCGGCGGCTGCGGCCGGCCGAACTGCGGTGCCTGTGGGGGCGCGGGCGCCGGGGGCTGCTGGGGCCGGCCGGGGGCGCGGGTGTGCGCGCTCCAGGCGTTGCCGTCCCACCAGCGCTCCTGGGTGGGAGCGCTGGGGTCCTGGTACCAGCCGGGCGGAGTCGTCATGCTCATGCGGCTCACCTTAGAGGGCGGGTGCCCGATGGCGGGGCCCGCCCGACGGGCGGTCCTAGAGCGGCGTGACGTACGCGCCCGAGATGCCGCCGTCGACCAGAAAGTCCGTCGCGTTGACGAAGGACGAGTCGTCGCTGGCGAGGAAGGCGACGGCTGCCGCGATCTCGGTCGCCTCGGCGAACCGGCCGAGCGGGATGTGGACCAGACGGCGGGCCGCCCGCTCCGGGTCGGACGCGAACAGTTCCTGGAGGAGCGGGGTGTTGACGGGCCCCGGGCAGAGCGCGTTGACGCGGATGCCCTCGCGGGCGAACTGCACGCCCAGCTCGCGCGACATGGCCAGGACGCCGCCCTTGGACGCGGTGTACGAGATCTGGGAGGTCGCGGCGCCCATGATCGCCACGAAGGACGCGGTGTTGATGATCGAGCCGCGGCCCTGGCGCTGCATGTAAGGCAGGGCGGCCTTGCAGCAGAGGTAGACGGAGGTGAGGTTGACGTCCTGGACGCGCTTCCAGGCCTCCAGTCCCGTGGTGAGGATGGAGTCGTCGTCGGGCGGGCTGATGCCGGCGTTGTTGAAGGCGATGTCGACGCTGCCGTACGTGTCGTACGCGGCCTTGAACAGCGCGTCGACCTGTTCGGCGTCGGTGACGTCGACCTTGACGAAGGTGCCGCCGACCGCTTCGGCGGCGGCCTTGCCCGCCGTCTCGTCGATGTCGCCGCAGACGACGTGGGCGCCCTCGGAGGCGAGGCGGCGGGCGGCGGCGAGGCCGATGCCGCTGCCCGCACCGGTGATGACGGCGGTGCGGCCGACGAGGCGGCGGCAGACGATTTCTTCAGTGGTCATGGTTCAGGCCTCCGTGCTGATGAAGACGTTCTTGGTTTCGGTGAAAGCGGTGAGGGCGTCGGGGCCGAGTTCGCGGCCCAGGCCCGACTGGCGGAAGCCGCCGAAGGGGGTCCAGTAGCGGACGCTGCTGTGGGAGTTCACGGCGAGGTTGCCCGCGCGGACGGCCTGCGAGACGCGCAGTGCGCGGCCCACGTCGCGGGTCCAGACGGATCCGGCGAGCCCGTAGTCGGTGGCGTTGGCCAGACGGATCGCGTCGGCCTCGTCGTCGAAGGGCAGGACGACGGCGACGGGTCCGAAGATCTCCTCGACGGCGGCGGGCGCGTCGGGGTCGAGACCGGTGAGGACGGTCGGCGGGAACCAGAAGCCGGGGCCTTCGGGGGCGCTCCCCCGGATCGCTTGCGCGCCCTCGGGAACGTACGAACGCACCCTCTCCAGCTGCGACTTGGAGATCAGCGGGCCCATCTGGGTCTTCTCGTCGGACGGGTCGCCGACGACGACCGACTCGATGGCGGGGGCCAGGAGTTCCAGGAAGCGGTCGTACACGCCGCGCTCGACGAGGATGCGGGTGCGGGCGCAGCAGTCCTGGCCGGAGTTGTCCAGGAAGGACATGGGGGTGGCGGCGACGGCGGCTTCGAGGTCGGCGTCGGCGAAGACGATGTTGGGGCTCTTGCCGCCGAGTTCGAGGGTGACGCGCTTCACGTGCTCGGCGCACTTGGCCATGATCTGCTTGCCGACGCGGGTGGAGCCGGTGAAGACGATCTTGGCGACGTCGGGGTGTTCGACGAGTGCGTTGCCCGCGACGGGGCCCTCGCCGGGGAGTACCTGGAAGAGGTGCTCGGGGAGGCCCGATTCCAGGGCGAGTTCGGCGAGGCGCAGTGCGGTGAGGGGGGTGGTCTCGGCGGGCTTGAGGATCACCGCGTTGCCCGCGGCGAGTGCGGGGGCGGTGGCCCAGGCGGCGATCGGCATGGGGAAGTTCCACGGGGCGATCACGCCGACGACGCCGAGGGGTTCGAGGATCGTGACGTCGAGGCCGCCGGGGACGGGGATCTGGCGGCCGTTGAGGCGTTCCGTTCCGCCGGCCGCGTAGTCGAGGAGGTCGCGGACGTTGCCCGCCTCCCAGCGGGCGTTGCCGAGGGTGTGACCGGCTTCCCGCACCTCCAGCTGTGCGAGTTCCTCGATGTGCTGGTCGACGGTGGCGGCGAAGCGGCGGAGGTGGCGGGCGCGGTCGGCGGGGGGTGCGGCGGCCCAGGTGCGCTGGGCCCTGGTCGCGCGGGCGACGGCCGCGTCGACGTCTGCCGCGGTGGCGGCGGGGACGGTGGCGACGACTTCTTCGGTCGCCGGATTCAGGATCTGCAAGGGGCTCGGTTCCTAACGGGATGGGGCGGTGTCGGGGGTGTGCGGTCGGGAGGGCGGGGCTCCGCGTGGGGGCCGCCCCCTTGCCCACCCTTCCCCAAGCTCTTAAGGAGCAGGGGAGACCCCACTGCCCCCGGGGGCGGCCCCGCTGCCCAAGGAGGCGGCGGTAGCGGCCTGCCCAAGGAGGGCTGGGGGGTGCGGGGGCAGGCATTTAGGGGCGCGGGGAACTGCGCGGCCGGCCACGACGCACCCGCACGAAGACCACCGGCCCCACCCGAACGGCTACATCCGCTCGAAGGAGCGCCGAAGCTCCCAGTCCGTGACCGCCGCATCGAATGCGTCCAACTCGACCCGCGCCATATTGGCGTAGTGCGCGACGACCTCGTCCCCGAAGGCCGCCCGCGCGATGGGACTCGTGCCCCACAGCTCGGCGGCCTCGCGCAGCGTCGTGGGCACGTGCGCGTAGTCGGCGGTGTACGCGTTCCCGGTGCAGGGCTCGGGCAGTTCGAGCTTGTGCTCGATGCCGTGCAGTCCGGCGGCGATCAGGCCCGCGACGGCAAGGTAGGGGTTGACGTCGCCGCCGGGGAGCCGGTTCTCGAAGCGCATCGAGGGGCCGTGGCCGACGACGCGCAGCGAGCAGGTGCGGTTGTCGTGGCCCCAGGCGACGGCGGTCGGGGCGAACGAGCCCGGCTGGAAGCGTTTGTACGAGTTGATGTTGGGGGCGTAGAGCAGGGAGAAGTCGCGCAGGGCGGCGAGCTGCCCGGCGAGGAAGTGCCGCATCAGCGGGGACATGCCGTCGGGGCTGTCCGGGTCGCCCGCCATGACACTGCGGTTGTCCGCGTCGCGCAGCGAGAGGTGGATGTGGCAGGAGTTGCCCTCGCGCTCGTTGTACTTCGCCATGAAGGTGAGCGAGACGCCCTCCTGGGCGGCGATCTCCTTGGCGCCGTTCTTGTAGAGGGCGTGCTGGTCGCAGGTGGTGAGGGCCTCGTCGTACTTGAAGGCGATCTCGTGCTGGCCGGGGTTGCACTCGCCCTTGGCGGACTCGACGGTGAGTCCCGCGACGGCCATCTCGTTGCGGATGCGGCGCAGCAGGGGTTCGACGCGTCCGGTGCCGAGGATGGAGTAGTCGACGTTGTACTGGTTGACCGGGGTCAGCTCGCGGTAGTTGGCGTCCCAGGCCTGCTCGTAGGTGTCCTTGAAGACGATGAATTCGAGTTCGGTGCCCGCGTGGGCGGTGAACCCGAGCTCGGCGAGGCGCTCCAGCTGGCGGCGGAGTATCTGCCGGGGCGCGGCGACGACGGGCGAGCCGTCGTGCCACAGCAGGTCGGCCATCAGCAGGGCGGTGCCGTCGTTCCAGGGCACGCGGCGCAGGGTGGCGAGGTCGGGGCGCATGGCGAAGTCGCCGTAGCCGCTGTCCCAGGAGGACATGGCGTAGCCGTCGACGGTGTTGAGGTCGACGTCGACGGCGAGGAGGTAGTTGCAGCCCTCCGCGCCGTTGGTCAGGACGTCGTCCAGGAAGAACGGGGCGGCGAACCGCTTGCCCGTCAGGCGCCCCTGCATGTCGGGGAAGGCAAGGACGACGGTGTCGATCTCGCCGTCCGCGACCAGGGCGCGCAGCTCTTCGAGCGGGAGCGGGGGCGTGCGGTCTGCGGGACCTGGCTGTGCTGCCACGGGGATGTACCTCCTGCGTCGGCCGGAGCTCTAAGGTATGACCCAAGACCATTGATTGGGAAGGGGGTTCAGGCGCGTGTCGGACGAGGAGCGAAACGACAGGCTGACGTCGGTGCTGCGTCCCGTGCGGGCGGGCAACGGTTTCGAGGAGGCGCTGGAGCAGGTGTTGCAGGTGCTGCGGCTCGGCCTGGTACCGGCGGGCGAACGGCTGCCCGCCGAGCGCGATTTGGCGGACCGGCTGCGGATAAGCCGGGTCACCCTGCGCGAGGTGTTGAAGGTGCTCCAGGAGCAGGGGCTGGTGGAGAGCAGGCGGGGGCGGTACGGAGGCACGTTCGTGTGCCGTCGGCCACAGACCCCGGGCGAGGCCGAACTCCTGCGCAGGACAGGGTCGTTGGACGTGGAGGACGCGCTGCGTTTCCGCGAGGTGCTGGAGGTGGGCGCGGCCGGGCTCTGCGCCGGGGAGGGCCTGGTGGGAGCGGACGCGGACCGGCTGCGCGATGCATTGGCCGCGACGCACGACGCGCCGCTCGCCGATTACCGCCGCGCGGACACCCTGCTGCACCTGACGCTGGCGGAGCTGTCCGGGTCACCGAGGCTGGCCGCCCAGTACGCCGCCGTCCGCGCCGAGGTGAACGAACTCCTGGACGGCATACCCCTGTTGGTGCGCAACCTGGAGCATTCACAGGCCCAGCACACCGCCCTCGTCGAGGCCGTGCTCGACGGGGACGCGGAGGCGGCGCGCGAGGTGATGCGCGAGCACTGCTTCGGGACCGCGGCACTGTTGCGGGGATTTTTGACCTGAGGACGACGATTCCCGGCACGCCCCGGGGGAAGTAACTTCCCTGTAATCGCCGGAGGGTTGCGCACTCCCGCTGTGGCCGCAATGGTGTGGAGCCACACCATTGCCAGGCAACGGCGGGAGCGGCCCATGGCCACGGAAGAACGCACAGGCCCAGCGAGCCCGGAAGGCCCAGCGGGTCCGGGAGGGGCCGCGGGATCGGGAGGGCCGGCGGGCCCCGAGGGTTCCGACTACCTCAAGCGGCGCGCCCTGCGCCGCGGCAGCGCGGGCTGGCTGCTGCTCACCGGACTCGGCGTCGCCTATGTCGTCTCGGGCGACTTCTCCGGCTGGAACGTCGGCCTCGCCAAGGGCGGCTTCGGCGGTCTCGCCCTCGCGACCCTCCTGATGGGCGTGATGTACGCCTGCCTGGTCTTCGCCCTCGCCGAGCTGTCCGCCATCCTCCCCACCGCGGGCGGCGGCTACGGCTTCGCCCGCCGCGCGCTGGGCACCTGGGGCGGCTTCCTGACCGGCACCGCGATCCTCATCGAGTACATCCTCGCCCCGGCCGCGATCTCGATCTTCATCGGTGACTACGTCGAGTCGCTGAACCTCTTCGGCCTGACCTCGGGCTGGCCGGTCTACCTCGCCTGCTTCGTGATCTTCATCGGCATCCATCTGTGGGGCGTCGGCGAGGCGCTGCGCTTCAGCCTCGTCGTCACCGCCATCGCGGTCGCCGCCCTGCTGATCTTCGCCGTGGGTGCGTTCACCGAGTTCAGCGCGGACCACCTCAACGACATCCCGGTGGACCCGGGCGCGTTCGGCGCGAACTCCTGGCTGCCGTTCGGGCTGATCGGGATCTGGTCGGCGTTCCCGTTCGGCATGTGGTTCTTCCTCGGTGTGGAGGGGGTGCCGCTGGCCGCCGAGGAGGCGAAGGATCCGGTGCGGTCGATGCCGCGCGCCCTGTCGATCTCGATGGGCGTCCTGATCCTGCTCGCGATGCTGACGTTCTTCGCGGCGACCGGCGCACGCGGCTCGGCCGCCGTGCAGGACGCGGGGAATCCGCTGGTGGTGGCGCTCCAGGGCGACGGCGCGGCGACCGGTCTGAGCAGGTTCGTGAACTACGCGGGCCTGGCCGGTCTCGTCGCGTCGTTCTTCTCCCTCATCTACGCAGGGTCGCGCCAGCTCTTCGCGCTGTCCCGGGCCGGCTACCTGCCCAGGTTCCTGTCCCTCACCAGCCGCCGCAAGGCGCCATACCTGGGGCTCCTGATACCGGGCGCGATCGGTTTCGCGCTCGCCGCCTCGACCGGCAACGGCGCCAGGATGCTGAACATCGCGGTGTTCGGCGCGACCATCTCGTACGCCCTGATGGCGCTGTCGCACATCGTCCTGCGCCGCCGCGAGCCCGGGCTGCCGCGCCCGTACCGCACCCCCGGCGGCATCGTCACGTCGTCGACGGCCTTCGTACTGGCGCTGTTCGCGCTGGTGGCGACGTTCCTGGTGGACAAGGACGCGGCCTTCACGGCGCTCGCCGTGTACGGCGTGGCACTCGCCTACTTCGCCCTCTACTCTCGGCACCGTCTGGTCGCGTCGGCGCCGGAGGAGGAGTTCGCGGCGCTCGCCGCCGCCGAGGCCGAACTCGACCGCACGTAGTTCCGCACCCCGATGCGCACCTCGCGTCCGCGCCCGTACCGCTGGAGGATCCGCCCGTGCCCCGCAAACCCCTCATCGGCGTCAGCACGTATCTGGAGGAGTCCGTGAGGTGGGGTGTCTGGGACCTCCCGGCCGCCCTGGTCCCGGCG
>NZ_JBSGZD010000306.1:0-9443 GCF_053610825.1 Streptomyces sp. NPDC054863
CTCCGATATAGACGGAGTATCGGCTCGACGAGAAAACTGCTGGAGCAGATTAGGGAATACCAGAACCTACGTTTCTCACGTGAGGATTTCTCATGGCCGATCAGCAGGACGACGACCAGACCTACCGCGTCGTGGTCAACGACGAGGAGCAGTATTCCATTTGGTGGGCGGACCGTGATCTGCCGGCCGGCTGGCACGCGGAAGGAACCGAGGGGAATCGGGCCGACTGCCTCGCGCACATAGATGAGGTGTGGACGGACATGCGGCCCCGGAGCCTGCGCCTTCGCATGGAACAGGCAGCGGCGAACTGATTGCTCGCCGTCCTCGGCGAAAAAGAAATAAGGCCGACGGATTGTCGGGCATCAAGTTGGTCACTATTCAGCGGCGGCAGCAGGAGGACTGGAACAGATGAGCGTCGGAAAGAAAGAGCAGAACTCTGATATCGACGCCCTTCAGGAGAAGCTCCTCCGTGCTCGACTCGGCGGTGGGGGGATCCGTGGCCGCCGGTCGGTCATCGCACCGGCCGACCGGTCGGGCCCGCTGCGCCTGTCGTTCGGGCAGCAGCAGATGTGGTTCCTCAACCGGCTGGAGCCGGACAGTGCCGAGTACCTGGTACCGCTGGCCTTCCGGATGCGCGGCCCGCTGGACGCGGCGGCGTTGCGGCGCGCCTTCGACGAGCTGCTCGCGCGCCACGAAATCCTGCGTACCCGCTATGAGTTGACCGGATCGGAGCCCGCTCAGGTCATTGATGCTCCGGCCGCCTTCGAGCTGCCGCTGCACCGGCTGCACCCCATGTCCGCCGCGCGGCGCGAGCAGTACGCCGCCGAGCTCGTCGCACAGGCCTGCACCACCCCCTTCGACCTGGAGAAGGACTGGCCCGTACGAGCCGGACTGATCGAGGTCGCTGACGACGACCACATACTGAGCGTCGTCTTCCACCACATCGCCTTCGACGCATGGTCCGCCCGGGTCTTCGGCAGTGAACTCAGCACGCTCTACGAGGAGTTAGCCGCAGGACGCGAACCGTCGGTTGTACCCCTTCCGCTCCAGTACGCGGACTACGCCGCCTGGCAGCGAGCGGAAGAGGCGAACGGCGCCCTCGCCGCGCACCTGGACTACTGGTGCGAGCGGCTCGCGGGCATCACCCCGGTCGACCTTCCCACCGACCGACCCAGGCCCGCCTACCGCAGCCACCTCGGGGCCGACGTCTCCTTCGCGCTGCCCGAAGGGCTCTCCGCGAAGGTCCACGAGCTGGCGCAGCAGCACGACGCCACACCGTTCGCCGTGCTGCTCCCCGCCTTCCAGGCACTGATCTCCCGCTACACCGGTCAGAGCGACATTCCCGTGGGCATCGTCGCCTCCGGCCGCACCCGCCCCGAGCTTCAAGGCCTCATCGGCTACGGCATCAACAACCTGGTGATGCGCGGAAGTCTGGACGGCGACCCCCGCTTTGCCGACCTCATCGAGCAGGCCCGCACCAACCTGATCGAGGCCTACGACCACCAGGCCGTGCCTTTCGCCCGGCTCGTCGACGAGCTCCAGCCCCAGCGGGACATGTCCCGCACCCCGCTCTACCAGGTGGCGTTCACCCTGCACGAGCGCGGTGGCGGGGCCATGCGGCTGCCCGGGCTGAGCGTCGAGCCCTACGCCGCGAGTGGTGGCGTCGCCAAGTGTGATCTGGAACTCCAGATCAACACCGCTGCCGACGGCTCCCTGCACGGCCAACTGGTCTACGCAGCCGGCCTTTTCGACCCGGCCACCGTGCAGCGTATGACCCGGCACTTCGTGCGTCTGCTTCAGCAGGTCGTCGAGGACGAGAACACCCCGCTGTCCCGGATCGACGTCCTCGACGACGCCGAACGCGCCCTGGCCGTCGGGGCACCACACGACGCCGTGCCTGTTTCGTGGACCGTGCAGGAGGTGTTCGAGGCGCAGGTTGTGCGGTCTCCGGATGCGGTTGCCGTTGTCGCGGACGGTGTGTCGTTGTCGTACGCGGAGGTCAATGCGCGGGCGAATCGGCTTGCGCGTCATCTGCGGGCGTCGGGTGTCGGCGCGGAGTCGTTGGTGGGTGTGTGCCTGGAGCGGGGTGTGGATCTGATCCCGACGCTTCTGGGGGTGCTCAAGTCCGGTGCGGGCTACGTGCCGTTGGACACTGCGCATCCCGTTGAACGGCTTGGTTATGTCCTGGCTGATGCCGGGGTGCGGGTCCTGGTCACCGACAGTGGTCAACTGGGTTTGCTGGAGGGGGTGTTCGAGGGGATTTCGGTGGTGCTGGACCGGGACCGGGAGGTTCTGGAGTCGTACGCCACCGATGACGTCGAGCAGCTTTCGGGCCCCGACAACACGATCTACGTCATCTATACGTCGGGGTCGACCGGCAGGCCCAAGGGTGTGACGCTGACCCACGCCAACGTGGTGCGGCTGCTGGCCACGGCGCAGGAGCATTACTCCTTCGGCGGGGTCGATGTGTGGTCGTTGTTCCATTCCTTTGCCTTCGACGTGTCGGTCTTCGAGATGTGGGGTGCGCTGCTGCACGGCGGGACCCTTGTCGTCGTTCCGCGTGAGGTGACGCGTTCACCGGAGGAGTTCCTCGATCTGCTGGTCGAGCAGCAGGTCACCGTGCTGAGCCAGACCCCGACCGCCTTCCGGGCCCTGGTGGCAGTGGCGGCCGACGGTGATCCTCGTATCGATCAACTGGCCCTGCGGTACGTGGTGTTCGCCGGGGAGAAGCTGGAATTCGCCGAGCTGGCACCGTGGGTGGAGCGGCTGGGCCTCGCGGCGCCGGTACTGGTCAACATGTACGGGATCACCGAGACCACCGTGCACACCACCTTCTACGAGGTCGTCCCCGGCGACCTGGAGCGAACCGCCGGAAACCCGATCGGCCACCCCCTCTCCGATCTACGGGTCCAACTCCTCGACCGATACGGAAACTTGGTCCCTCTCGGTGTGCCGGGGGAGATTCATGTCGGTGGTCCGGGTGTGGCCCGCGGTTATCTGAATCGTCCCGGGCTGACCGCGGAGCGGTTCGTGCCCGACCCGTTCGGTCCGCCCGGTGCCCGTCTGTACCGTTCGGGGGACCTTGCCCGCCGGCGGCCCGACGGGAGTCTGGACTTCCTGGGGCGCATCGACGACCAGGTCAAGATCCGTGGCTACCGCATCGAACTCGGCGAGATCGAAGCGGCACTCACCGCCCACCCACAGGTCCGCAACGCCGTCGTCGTCGCACGCGAGGACAGCACCGGCGGCAAACAGCTCGTCGCCTACCTCGTACCCTCCGGCGAGAGCGGCCCGGACGCCGCCGAACTGCGCGAACACCTCGGCCGTGACCTGCCCGACTACATGGTGCCCGCCGCTTTCGTCCCGCTGGAGCGGCTGCCGCTCACCGCCAACGGCAAGCTCGACCACAGGGCCCTGCCCGCACCCGGCCTCGCCGCCTTCACCTCTCAGGGCGAGTACGTCGCCCCGCGCACCCCCATCGAGACCCAGGTCGCCGCCGTCTGGGCCGAGGCCCTGGACATCGACAGAGTCGGCGTCCTGAGCAGCTTCTTCGACCTCGGCGGCGACTCCATCCGTGCCGTCGCACTCGTCGGCGCCCTGCGTTCCGAGGGTTACGACCTGTCCGTACGCGACGTCTTCGACCGCCGTACCGTGGTCGAACTGTGCGAACTGCTCACCGGCCGCACCGCGCTCCCGGCCGAACAGCTCGCACTGGTCCAGCCGTTCGAGCTGATCTCCGCCGACGACCGGGCCGCTCTGCCCGACGGGGTCCTCGACGCCTACCCCCTCTCGCAGATCCAGACCGGCATGGTCATCGAGATGCTGGCCGACGAGGAGAAGAACCACTACCACAACTGCAGCTGCTTCCGGATCCTCGACGACCGGCCGTTCGACTTCGACGCCTTCCGGCAGGCCGTCGGGCAACTCGTCGACCGCCACGACATGCTGCGCACCTCCGTACACCTCACGGACTACTCCGTACCGATGCAGCTGGTGCACGCCACGGCCGAAGCGCCCATCGGCGTACGCGACCTCAACAAGCTGGACGCCGATGAACTCCAGTCGTCCCTGGAGGAGTTCGTCCGCGCCGAGCGTGCCCACGCCTTCGACCTGGCCACGCCCACCCTGATGCGCTTCCACGCGCACGTCACCGGTGAGAACTGGTGGATCTCCGTCACCGAATGTCACCCGATCATGGAGGGCTGGAGCTACCACTCGCTCCTCATGGAGCTGCTCACCACCTACCACCGGATCCGCGACGGCCTCCAGCCGGAGCCGTACGAGCGACCCGCCGTGCGATTCGCCGACTCGATCGCCGGTGAGCTCGCCTCGCTCACCTCCGAAGCGGACCGCTCCTACTGGCGTGCCATCACCGACGGGTACGAGAAGCTCACCCTGCCCGGCGGTTGGACCGGTGACACCGCTCTGCCGCGCGGAAAGCATCACGTCCGCGTCATGTGGGACGACCTGGAGCCCGCACTGCGCGCCCTGGGCACCGCCTCCCGTGCCTCGCTCAAGAGCGTCATGCTCGCCGCGTTCGGCAAGGTGATGAGCCAGCTCACCGACGCCAAGGAGTTCCACGCCGGACTCGTCTTCGACGTACGCCCCGAAGTCACCGGCGCCGACCGGGTGTTCGGTATGTACCTCAACACGCTGCCGCTCGCCTTCGACCGGATGCCCGCCACCTGGCAGGAACTCGTACAGAACACCTTCGCCCGCGAAGTCGAGACCTGGGAGCACCGCCGCTTCCCGCTGCCCGCCCTGCAGCGCGAGATCGGTGCTTCCCAGCGACTGATCGACGTGTTCTTCAACTACCAGGACTTCCGGCAGGTCGACGCCTCCCTGGTGGACGACGGCGTGGGCATCGACGACAGCCCCACCGAGTTCCCGCTGACCATCTCCTCGCGCGTCAAGTCCATCTTCCTGACCGCCGACTCCTGGTCGCTGACGCAGGAGCACACCGAGCGGATCGGTGCGATGTTCCGTGCGGTGCTGGAGGCGATGGCCGCCGATTCCCAGGGCGACGCCCGCACCCCGCTCATCCCCGCCGAGGAACACGCGCGGCTGACCGGCGAGTGGGCCGTCAACCCCACCGAGCCCCTCACCAGCACCGTGTGCGAACTCTTCGAGGAGCAGGCCGCCCGCACCCCCGACGCCGTCGCGGTCGTCGCAGGAGACCTGCGGCTCAGCTATGCCGAGCTCGATGCCCGGGCCAACCGCCTCGCGCAGCGGCTGCGTTCACTGGGAGTGGTGTCCGAGTCCGTCGTCGGCGTACTGCTCGACCGAGGCGCAGACCTGATCGTGGGACTCCTCGGCGCATGGAAGGCGGGCGCCGCCTACGTACCGATGGACCCGGCATTCCCCGGCGAGCGCGTCGCACACATCCTGGGCGACGCCAGGGCCGCCGTCCTGCTCACCCAGGAGGCGTATGCGGACCGTGCGGGCGGGGACTTCACCGGTCGGACCCTCCTGGTGGACCGCGACCGTCCCGCCATCGAGGCCGAGGCGCCCGAGGCGCCCGCACGTGTGGACGACCCGGACCGGCTCGCGTACGTCATCTACACCTCCGGATCCACCGGACAGCCCAAGGGGGTCCTGGTCCCGCACGGCGGACTGGCCAACCACGTCCGTTGGGCGCGGGACGAGCTGACCTGTGCGGGCGGCGGGGCCCCGCTGTTCTCCTCGATCGCCTTCGATCTGGTCGTGCCGAACCTCTGGGCGCCACTGGTGGCAGGGCAGGCCGTGCACACCCTGCCCGACGACCTCGACCTGGGACAGCTGGGCGAAGCGCTGGCCGCACACGCCCCGTACGCCTTCGTGAAGCTGACCCCCGCCCACCTGGAGGTGCTCGCCCACCAGGTCACGCCCGAACAGGCGCAACAGCTGGCCCCGCTGCTGGTGGTGGCCGGCGAGGCGTTCCGCCGGCAAGTCGTGCAGACCTGGCAGGAGCTGGCACCGGACACCCGTCTGGTCAACGAGTACGGCCCGACCGAAACGTCCGTCGGCACCTGCACCTGGCCGGTGCCGGGTGCAGGGACAGGTGTGCTGCCCGATGTCATGCCCATCGGCGGCCCGCTGCCCGGCGTGACGATGTACGCGCTCGACGACCGGTTGCGACCGGTGCCCACCGGAGTCACCGCGGAACTGTACGTCGGCGGCGCGGGAGTGGCCCGCGGCTACCTCGCGCACCCCCGGCTCACCGCCGAGAAGTTCGTTCCCGACCCGTTCGGCCCGCCCGGTGCGCGCCTGTTCCGCTCCGGCGACCTGGTCCGAGTCCTGGACGACGGGAACATCGAGTTCCTCGGCCGCGGCGACGGCCAGATCAAGATCCGCGGCTACCGCGTCGAGCTCGGCGAGATCGAGGCCGTACTGGGCGACCATCCGCGTGTCCTGGACGCCCGCGTCGTGCTCCGCGAGGACACTCCGGGCGAGAAACGGCTCGTTGCCTACCTCGTGCCGGCCGAGGAGGACAGCACGCTCGACCCGGCCGGACTCCACAGGCTGCTCGGCCGGAGCCTGCCCGAGTACATGGTGCCCTCCGCCTTCGTGACGTTGGACGCCCTCCCGCTCAACGCCAACGGTAAACTGGACACCCGGGCCCTGCCCGTCCCCGGCCAGGACGCGGCGGCGCAGGACGAGTTCACCGCACCGCGCACCCCGCTGGAGGAGCGCGTCGCCGCGGTCTGGGGCGGAGTCCTGAAGACCGAAGCCATCGGGGTCCACGACGACTTCTTCGACCTGGGCGGAGACTCCATCCGCGCCGTCGCGCTCATCGGCGCCCTGCGCGGCGAGAGCCTCGACGTATCGGTCAAGGACGTTTTCGAGCACCGCACCGTCGCCGGACTGTGCGAGCTGCTTTCGAGCCGCTCCGCGCTCTCGGCCGAGGCGCTCGCCGTCACTGCTCCGTACGCCCTGATCACCGAGGCGGACCGGGAACAGCTGCCCGAAGGTGTCGTCGACGCCTATCCGCTCTCCCTGGTACAGACCGGCATGCTCGTGGAGACGCTGGCCGACGAGGAGCGGAACAACTACCACAACGTCAACGTCTACCGGGTCCACGACCCGGCGCCGTTCGACCTACCCGCCTTCGAGGAAGCCGTCCGCACGGTCGTCGCCCGCCATGAGGTGCTGCGCACCTCCGTCGCCCTCACCGGCTACCGCGCACCGCTCCAACTGGTGCACGGCGAGGTCGACGTACCCACCGGACTGCGGGACCTGAGCGCACTGGCACGGGAGCAGCAGCACCAGGACATGCTCGACTTCGTCGCCCGCGAGCGGGCGCACCCCTTCGACCTCGCCGCCGGCGAACCGCTGCTGCGCGTCGAGGCTCACCTGCTCGGCGACGAGGGCTGGCTGTGCACCTTCACCCAGAGCCACGCCATCATGGACGGCTGGAGCAACCAGCTCTTCCTGGTGGAACTGGTGCAGCTCTACCAGTCGCTCAGGGACGGCCGGGAGACCGCGCCGTACGAGCGTCCCGCCGTGCGCTTCGTCGACTCCATCGCGGCCGAACTGGCCGCCTTGGACTCGGCCGAGGACCGTGCCTACTGGCAGGGCCTGGTCACCGACCACACCAAGGCCGCCATTCCCGCGGGCTGGCACGGAGACCTGGCCGCGCCCGCCGAGGTGGTCCGCGCCGGCGTACGTTTCGAGGACCTGGATGCCCCGCTGCGCGCACTGGCCCGGACGGCGAAGGTGTCCCTCAAGAGCGTCCTGGTCGCGGCCTTCGTCAAGGTCGTCGGCCAGCTCACGGACGAGCCCGCCTACCACGCGGGCCTGGTCACCCACTCCCGCCTTGAAGCGTCCGGCGCCGACCGGCTCTTCGGCACCTTCCTGAACACCCTGCCGTTCCCCGCCGACCGTTCCGCCCGCACCTGGCGCGAACTGCTGCGGCAGGTCTCCGACCGGGAGATCGAGGCCTGGCCGCACCGCCACTTCCCGATGCCGGGCATCCAGCAGCCGGGAGCCGGGCGACTGGTCGACATCTTCTTCAGTTACCTCGACTTCCACCGGATGGACTCCGACGAGGCGGAGGACGGCTGGGGCTTCAACGATGCCCCCAACGAGTTCGCCCTCACCGTCACCGCACTCCAGGGGGTCCTCAGCCTTCGTTCCCACACCCATGTACTGAGCCGGCAGCACGCCGAGCGCATCGCCGGAATGTTCCGCGCGGTGCTGGAGGCGATGGCGGCCGACGCCGACGGCGACGCGCGCGCCGTGTATCTGCCCGAAGGCGAAAGGGAGCTGCTGCTCGCGACCGGTCTCGCCGTGGTGCCGGCTGTGCCTGTTTCGTGGACCGTGCAGGAGGTGTTCGAGGCGCAGGTTGTGCGGTCTCCGGATGCGGTTGCCGTTGTCGCGGACGGTGTGTCGTTGTCGTACGCGGAGGTCAATGCGCGGGCGAATCGGCTTGCGCGTCATCTGCGGGCGTCGGGTGTCGGCGCGGAGTCGTTGGTGGGTGTGTGCCTGGAGCGGGGTGTGGATCTGGTCCCGGCGCTTCTGGGGGTCCTCAAGTCAGGTGCGGGCTACGTGCCGTTGGACCCGTCCCATCCGGTCGACCGGCTGGGCTACGTCCTGGCCGACACGGGCGCGGCCGTCCTCGTCACCGAATCGGGGCTGCTGGAGTTCGTGGAATCCTTCCACGACGGTGCCTCGGTGGTACTGGACCGGGACCGGGAGGTTCTGGAGTCGTACGCCACCGATGACGTCGAGCAGCTTTCGGGCCCCGACAACACGATCTACGTCATCTACACGTCGGGGTCGACCGGCAGGCCCAAGGGTGTGACGCTGACCCACGCCAACGTGGTGCGGCTGCTAGCCACCCTGCACAAGGACTACGTCTACGGCGCGTCCGACGTCTGGACCATGTTCCACAGCTTCGCCTTCGACTTCTCGGTCTTCGAGATGTGGGGTGCACTGCTGCACGGCGGCACCCTCGTGGTCGTGCCCGGTCACGTGACGCGTTCGCCGGACGACTTCCTCGGCCTGCTGGTCGAGCAGCGTGTCACCGTGCTCAGCCAGACCCCGACCGCCTTCCGCGCACTGGTGGCCGCAGCCGCCACCGGTGACCCCCGCATCGGTCAACTCGCACTGCGGCAGGTGGTGTTCGGCGGAGAGAGGCTCGAATTCGCCGAACTGGCACCGTGGGTGGAACGGCTGGGCCTCGCGGCGCCCGCACTGGTCAACATGTACGGGATCACCGAGACCACCGTGCACACCACCCTGCACGACGTGGTGACGGCCGACCTGGAGCGCGTCACCAGCCCGATCGGACGTCCGCTCGGTGACCTGTCCGTCCATCTCCTCGACGGATACGGCAACCTGGTTCCCCTCGGTGTGCCGGGGGAGATGCATGTCGGTGGTCCGGGTGTGGCCCGCGGTTATCTGAATCGTCCCGGGCTGACCGCGGAGCGGTTCGTGCCCGACCCGTTCGGTCCGCCCGGTGC
>NZ_JBSGZD010000307.1:0-9409 GCF_053610825.1 Streptomyces sp. NPDC054863
GGAACCGACTGGTTCCGGGGCCCTTCCGCACACGTGCCGCAGGCTTACTTGGCCTCCGCCTTCTGCAGCTCCGCCAGCTCCTCGTCGGACTCGCGGCCCGGCGTGGGGATGTTGAACTTCGTGATCGCGAAGCGGAAGACGAAGTAGTAGACCACCGCGAAGCAGAGGCCGACCAGGACCAGCATCCACGGCTTGGTGGCGATGCCCAGGTTCAGCAGGAAGTCGATCGCACCGGCGGAGAAGCCGAAGCCGTCCTTCATGCCGAGCGCCCAGGTCAGGGCCATCGAGACACCGGTCAGCACCGCGTGGATGCCGTACAGCACCGGCGCCAGGAACATGAAGGTGAACTCGATGGGCTCGGTCACACCGGTCACGAAGGCGGTGAGCGCCAGCGAGAACATCATGCCGCCGACGATCTTGCGGCGCTCGGGGCGGGCGCAGTGCACGATCGCGAGGCAGGCCGCCGGGAGGGCGAACATCATGATCGGGAAGAAGCCGGTCATGAACTGGCCGGCGCTCGGGTCGCCCTCCAGGAAGCGGGCGATGTCGCCGTGCTTGCCCTCGAACTCACCGGCCTGGAACCACGGGAAGGAGTTCAGCAGGTGGTGCATGCCGACCGGGATCAGCGCACGGTTGGCGACACCGAAGATGCCGGCGCCCACCGCGCCCGAACCGACCAGCCACTCACCGAAGTTGTGCAGGGCCGTGCCGAGGACCGGCCAGATGTAACCGAAGACCACACCGATGACGAGACCCGCGAAGGCGGAGAGGATCGGGACCAGCCGACGGCCGCCGAAGAAGCCCGCCCAGTCGGGCAGCTTGGTCCGGTAGAACTTCTGGTAGAGCAGCGCGACGACGATGCCCATCACGACACCGCCGAGGACACCGGCGTTGACCGGGGCCTCGTTCATGACGATCTTGCCGTCGACGACCGCGGCGACCTTCGGGAGGTTGCCGTCGGTGAAGGTGGCGAGCACCTTCTGGAAGACCAGGTAGCCGGTGACGGCCGCGAGCGCGGTCGAACCGTCCGACTTCTTCGCGAAGCCGATCGCGATACCGACGGCGAACAGGATCGCCATGTTGTCGATGATCGCGCCGCCGCCGGCCGCCATGAACGTGGCGATCTTGTTGACGAACGCACCGAAGGACTCGCGGCCCAGCATGTCGGGCTGGCCGAGGCGGATCAGCAGCGCGCCTGCGGGCAGCACGGCGACCGGCAGCATGAGGCTGCGGCCGATGCGCTGCATGACAGACATCACGCCCGCGCCCTTCTTCTTCTTGTCGGCCGCGGGTGCGGCGGCGCTGGCCTTGGACATCAAGATCCTCCATGGGGGCAAGGCGCCGCCATGGACATCGAGAAGTGGGTGACGGCGGCGTCTCCGGGGGGTTCACACGGGCCGAATCGGTCGGGCGCGTGGTCTACACCACTCAGTGGTGTAGACCAGTTGTAACACGGTGAGGGTGAGATAAGGAACCCACGATTCCGGTGGTCCGGGACACATCTCCGTACAACGGGCAAAGGCCCCCGGACCGCGAGGGTCCGAGGGCCTGTGGGGGAGGGGTGGAAGCCCCTAACCCATTGCTGCTTACAGCTACTTGCCGGGCAGGTGATCCGGCTGCCTGCCGTGCGGCTGCTGCCGCGGCTCGCCGCGCGGCGGCCGGCTCCAGCCGCTACTTCACGTTCGCCTGCTCGATCTCCTCCTCCAGCTCCTCCGGCTCACGCCCCGGGGTCTGCAGGTTGAACTTGATGATCGCGAACCGGAACAGCGCGTAGTACACGACCGCGAAGCACAGCCCGATCGGGATGATCATCCAGGGCTTGGTCGCCAGGTTCCAGTTGATGACGTAGTCGATCAGACCGGCCGAGAAGGTGAAGCCGTCCTTGACGCCGAGCCCCCACGTCACCGCCATCGAGACACCCGTGAGCACGGCGTGCATCGCGTACAGCAGCGGCGCGATGAACAGGAACGAGTACTCCAGCGGCTCCGTGATGCCGGTGACGAAGGACGTCAGACCCACCGAGAGCATCAGACCGCCGACCGCCTTGCGTCGATGCGGCTTGGCGCAGTGGGTGATGGCGAGCGCCGCGGCCGGCAGCGCGAACATCATGATCGGGAAGAACCCGGTGGTGAACTGCCCCGCCGTCGGGTCGCCCGCCAGGAAGCGGTTGATGTCGCCGTGCACCACGGATCCGTCCGGCTTCGTGTAACTGCCGAACTGGAACCAGATGGGCACGTTCAGGAACTGGTGCAGCCCGATCACCAGCAGACCGCGGTTGGCGATGCCGAAGATGCCCGCACCGATCGCGCCGAGCCCGATCATCCAGTCGCTGAAGCTCTCCAGGGCGTTGCCCACCGGCGGCCACACCCACAGGCACAGCGCGGCGAAGGCGATCGCCACGAACGACATGATGATCGGCACCAGCCGCCGGCCGTTGAAGAAGCCGAGCCAGTCGACCAGCTTGGTGCGGTGGTACTTCTGCCAGAAGTACGCGGCCAGCAGCCCCATCACGATGCCGCCGAACACGCCCGGATTCTGGTACGTGAAGGCCGTGACGGCGCCGTCCGCCGCCTGGCACCCGGTGGCCACCGACTTCGCGCCGCCCTCGCAGTCCTGGGGGAACTGGCGCAGCACGTTGTAGTAGACGAGGAATCCCGCCACCGCGGCGAGCGCCGTCGAGCCGTCCGCCTTCTTGGCCATGCCGATCGCGACACCGACGCAGAACAGCAGCGGCAGCCCGATGTTGGCATCCAGCAGCGCCCCGCCGGCGCCCGCGATCACCTTGGCGACGTTGTTCCAGCCGAGCCCGTCCTTGCCGAAGACGTCCGGCTGGCCCAGCCGGGTCAGGATGCCCGCAGCGGGGAGGACCGCGATCGGCAGCTGGAGGCTGCGCCCCATCTTCTGCAGCCCTTGGAAAAGGCCGTTCCACCACTTGGGCGACGGCGCCGCCGCGCTCTGCACACTCATGGACGTCCTCCTGGAACAAGCCATCCCACGCGGGTGTTGCACACTGGTGTAGACCAGTTGCGATACGGTCCCGGGGTGCGGCCGACCAGTACGGCCCACCGCGCACCACCGGTGATCGTCATCCTTTGTCACGTACGCCCCATGTGCCCGAGAAGTTGGGCCAACCGTGAGTTAACGTGACAAAGCGGCCAACGCTGGGCCGACGCAGCGTGATGCAGCGACCTTTGACCATTCAGGGAGAAACACATGGCCACCAAGGCTGAGAAGATCGTCGCCGGGCTCGGCGGGCTCGACAACATCGAAGAGGTCGAGGGCTGCATCACGCGCCTGCGCACCGAGGTCGTCAACCCCGACCTCGTCGACGAGGCCGCACTGAAGGCCGCCGGCGCCCACGGCGTCGTCAAGATGGGCACCGCGATCCAGGTCGTCATCGGCACCGACGCCGACCCGATCGCCGGCGAGATCGAAGACATGATGTGAGCCACTGAGCTCAGGGGAGCCACCGAACTCCCGCCCGAGGGCCCGTTTCCAGCCATGGAAACGGGCCCTCGGGCATTCCGGAACCGGGCGTTCTCGGGCACCGACTAGGCTCGACCCATGTCTCGAATCGACGGCCGCACCCCCGAACAGCTCCGCCCGGTCACCATCGAACGCGGATGGAGCAAGCACGCCGAGGGCTCCGTCCTCGTCTCCTTCGGCGACACGAAGGTCTTCTGCACCGCCTCCTTCACCGAAGGCGTCCCGCGCTGGCGCAAGGGCAGCGGCGAAGGCTGGGTCACCGGCGAGTACTCGATGCTCCCGCGCGCCACGAACACCCGCGGCGACCGCGAGTCGGTCCGCGGCAAGATCGGCGGACGCACCCACGAGATCAGCCGCCTGATCGGCCGTTCGCTCCGCGCCGTCATCGACTACAAGGCCCTCGGCGAGAACACCATCGTCCTGGACTGCGACGTCCTCCAGGCCGACGGCGGCACCCGCACCGCCGCCATCACCGGCGCGTACGTCGCCCTCGCCGACGCCATCGCCTGGGGCAAGTCCAAGAAGCTCATCAAGGCCAACCGCGAACCCCTCACCGGCACGGTCTCCGCCGTCTCCGTCGGCATCGTCGACGGCGCCCCCCTCCTCGACCTCTGCTACGAGGAGGACGTCCGCGCCGACACCGACATGAACGTCGTCTGCACCGGCGACGGCCGCTTCGTCGAGGTCCAGGGCACCGCCGAGGCCGAGCCGTTCGACCGCAAGGAGCTCAACGCCCTGCTCGACCTGGCCGCCGGCGGCTGCGCGGACCTCGCCGCGCTCCAGGCCCGCGCCCTGACCGGGGCAACCGCCGAGACCCCCGACGCGTCCTGACGGTTACGGGCGCACGGAATCAACCCCGTGCGCCCGTCCCACACTGTCTCGTTCCTCGGGGGAGGACCCGCTCCATGCAGCCGTACGCACGCCGAATCGCCCTGACCCTTGCCGCCACCGCTCTCGCGCTGGGGACGACCGTCGGATGCGGAGCCCTCAACAAGGCCATGGACTGCGCCAACACCGCATCCACCATCGCCGCCAGCGTCGACAAGCTCACCCAGGCGATCTCCTCGGCAGCGGAGAACCCCCTCCAGTCCCAGCAGGCCCTGGACGACATCGACCGGGAGCTCAAGACCCTCGGCGACAAGACCGACAACGCCGACCTCTCCAAGGCGGTCAAGGACCTCACGGCGGGCGTCTCCACCGTCCGCAAGGCCATCGACTCGGGCGACACCAGCCCCGACCTGAAGCCGGTCACCGACGCGGCGGGCGAAATCGGCAAGGTCTGCACCCCGTAAATTTGGGCGCATGAGCACCCGCCTGATCCTCGCGACCCGCAACGCCGGCAAGATCACCGAACTCCGTACGATCCTGTCCGCCGCCGACCTGCCCCACGAGCTGGTCGGCACGGACGCGTACCCGGAGATCCCCGACGTCAAGGAAACCGGCGTCACCTTCGCCGAGAACGCCCTCCTCAAGGCCCACGCCATGGCCCGGGCCACCGGCCTCCCCGCCATCGCCGACGACTCCGGCCTCGCGGTCGACGTCCTGCACGGCGCCCCCGGCATCTTCTCCGCCCGCTGGTCCGGCACCCACGGCGACGACCACGCCAACCTGGACCTGCTCCTCGCCCAACTCGCGGACATCGGCCCGGAACACCGCGCCGCCCACTTCGCCTGCGCGGCAGCCCTGGCCCTCCCGGACGGCACGGAGCGGGTGGTCGAAGGCACCATGCCCGGCACCCTGCGCTACGCCCCGGTCGGCAAGAACGGCTTCGGCTACGACCCGATCCTCCAGCCGGACGGGTACGACATCACCTGCGCGGAACTGACCCCGGCCGAGAAGAACGCGATCTCCCACCGGGGGAAGGCGTTCAGGGCGCTGGTGCCGGTGCTGCGGGAGTTGCTGGGCTGAGTGCCCGTCCCGTACGCACGGAAGGGCGTGTACGCAGGACGAAGGGCTGTGAACACACGACGAAGGGCCGCGTACGCACGACGAAGGGCCGTGTACGCACGACGAAGGGCCGCCCGTACGAGACGGGCGGCCCTTCGTGCGCGGTGCGGCCGGGGGGACTCGAACCCCCACGGGTTTTACCCCACTGGGACCTAAACCCAGCGTGACTGCCAGTTCCACCACGGCCGCGTGCGCCCCCATCGTAAGGGGCGCACCCGGGCCGGTGGGGAGGGCCGTCAGAACTTCGGTTCGCGGGCCTGGGACTCCACCAGTTCCGCCGCCTCTTCCCTCGTCTCGACCGACGGCGGGGAACCCGCCAGCGGCTTCTGGGCCGTTTCCTTCATGCAGGCGACCGCGATGATGCCGACCAGTGCCGCCGCCATCGAGTAGTAGGCCGGCATGAGGTTGTTGCCCGTCCAGGCGATCAGGCCGGTGACCACGAGAGGGGTCGTGCCGCCGAAGATCGACGCCGAGAGGTTGTAGCCGACCGAGAGGGAGCCGTAGCGGACGGAGGTGGGGAAGAGGGCGGGGAGGGCTGCCGACATCGTGCCCAGGAGGCAGACCAGGGAGAGGCCCAGCATCAGCAGGCCCGCGATGATCGCCGGGATGCTGCCCTGGCCGAGGAGGAGGAAGGCCGGGAGGGAGAGGACGAAGAAGCCGGTCATGCCGGTCATCAGGAGGGGCTTGCGGCCGAAGCGGTCGCTCAGGCGGCCCACCCGGCTGATGATCACCATCAGGAAGGCCATGACCGCGAGGAGGATCAGGAGGCCGTGGGTCTCCGAGTAGCCCAGCTCCTTGGAGAGGTACGTGGGCATGTACGAGAGCAGCATGTAGTCGGTGACGTTGTACGCGCCGACCAGGCAGATGCAGAGGATGAGGGTGGGCCAGTAGTCGCGGAAGATGCGGCCCAGATCGCCCTTGGTGGACTTCTCGACGGCGTCGGCGGCTTCCGAGGCGCGGGCGTTCTCGGACTCCAGCTTCTGGAAGGCGGGGGTCTCGTCCAGCTTCAGCCGGAGGTAGAGGCCGATGAGGCCCATCGGGGCGGCGACCAGGAAGGGGACGCGCCAACCCCATTCGCGCATGGCGTCGTTGCCGAGGACCGCGGTGAGGGCGGTGACCAGGCCGGCCGCGCCGACGTAGCCCGCGAGGGTGCCGAATTCGAGGAAGCTGCCGAAGAAGCCTCGGCGCTTGTCGGGGGCGTACTCGGCGATGAAGGTGGACGCGCCGCCGTACTCGCCGCCGGTGGAGAAGCCCTGGAGCATCCGGAAGAGGATGAGGAGGATCGGGGCCCAGACGCCGATGGAGTCCCAGGACGGGATGAGGCCGATGGCGAGGGTGCCGATCGACATCAGGATCATCGTGAGGGCGAGGACCTTCTTGCGGCCGACCTTGTCGCCCATGGGGCCGAAGAACATGCCGCCGAGGGGGCGGACCAGGAAGGCCACGGCGAAGGTCGCGAAGGAGGAGAGGAGCTGGGCGGTGTCGTTTCCGGAAGGGAAGAAGACATGGCCGAGGGTGACCGCCAGGTAGCTGTAGATGCCGAAGTCGAACCACTCCATGGCATTGCCGAGGGAAGCGGCCTTCACGGCTCTCTTCACGGCCGCTTCGTCGGTGATGGTGATGTCGGACCGGCGCAGGGGCGGATTCTTGCGGCGATTCAGGGCGCGGAAGAGGACGCGGTGACGCTTTACCGCCTCGGGGTCCTCGGCCCTTTCGGGGGCGGTCGGCGTCATGTGCAGGTCCTCTCGGTGGTCGGGGTTCCAGGAGGTACGTCTGCACGATTGCGACCGGTGCAAACAAAAAATCCCACCCGGTGGGGGTGGGATTCCTGTCACATCGGGCACTTTCCGCCCAGGTCGCACGGCTTGCGCGGCTCGGTCGGCTCGTGTGGCTCGTGTGGCTCGGTCAGATCTTCAGGTCCTTGATGATCTTCGCGACGTGGCCGGTCGCCTTGACGTTGTAGAAGGCGTGCTCGACCTTGCCCTCCTCGTCGACGACGATCGTGGAGCGGATGACTCCGGTCACCGTCTTGCCGTACAGCTTCTTCTCGCCGAAGGCGCCGTAGGAGGTGAGGACCGACTTCTCGGGGTCGCCGACCAGCGTGACCTTCAGGGACTCCTTCTCGCGGAACTTCGCGAGCTTCTCCGGCTTGTCGGGGGAGACGCCGATGACGTCGTACCCGGCGGTGGCCAGCACGTCCAGGTTGTCCGTGAAGTCGCAGGCCTGCTTGGTGCAGCCGGGGGTCAGGGCGGCCGGGTAGAAGTACACGATGACCTTGCGGCCCCGGTGGGAGGCGAGGGAAACGTCGTTGCCGTCGGCGTCGGGCAGCGTGAAGAGGGGGGCGGTGTCGCCGGGGGCGAGGCGCTCGCTCATGGGTACTCCCAGGTGGGGTAGAGGGCTTCGGTGGAGAGAGGGGACGGCTTGAGCGTAATGGGGGTGCCGATGGGTGCGAGTGCGCGGGAGCTGACAGACTGTTCACGACGGATTACCGGACCGGACGACGGAGGCGGCGCAGTGTCGGAAGCCAGGACCCCTGCGCAGATCGAGGCGGACATCGTCCGCAGGCGCGACCAGCTCGCTGTGACGCTCGACGAGATCGGTGTACGGCTGCACCCGAAGACCATCGTGGGCGACGCCAAGGCCAAGGCGCGGTCGGCGGTGGACGAGACCGCCGGGCGGGCGTTCGTCGCGGTCAACCGCAAGGTGACGGACGTTCGGGCGCGGTTCGTGGACGCCGAGGGCGCGCCTCGCATCGACCGCCTGGTGCCGGTGGCCGTGGTCGCCGTGGCGGTCGTGGGTCTGCTCGTCGTGTCCACGCGCCGCCGCAAGCGCTGAACCCCGCTCTCGGCCGGGAACCGTGGGGGCAGGTAGGTTGCGTGACGTGAGCGAGAAGACCCACCCCCAGAGCGACCACGACGACAAGCTGCCGATCCGGATGCTGCACGACCGCGTGCTGGTGAAGTCCGACTCGCCCGAGGGCGAGCGCCGTTCGGGCGGCGGCATCCTGATCCCGGCCACGGCGGCGGTCGGCAAGCGGCTCGCCTGGGCCGAGGTGGTCGCCGTCGGGCAGAACGTACGGACCGTGGTGCCGGGCGACCGGGTGCTGTACGACCCCGAGGACCGCGCCGAGGTCGAGGTGCGGGGCACCGCTTACGTACTGATGCGGGAGCGGGATCTGCACGCGGTGGCGTCGGAGCGGGTGTCGGAGGATTCGACAGGTCTGTATCTGTAGGAGAGCTGCGGGAGTACGTGCGTGAGGGCCTGGTGACCATCGTCACCAGGCCCTCTGCCGTGCCCTTTGCTACCTTGAAGGGACCCCGACGAGACGCGCCGTACCGGGTTTCGACAAGACGACGCACCCCGTGAAGTTCCGCGTTTCTCGCTTCGGAGGTGCCGTCGTGGCATGGGTTCTGTTGATCGTCGCCGGTCTGCTGGAAGTCGGCTGGTCGATCGGGATGAAGTTCACCGAGGGGTTCACCCGGCTGTGGCCGAGCGTGTTCACCGGTGCCGGGATCGTCGTCAGCATGCTGCTGCTCTCGCAGGCCGCCAAGACGCTGCCGATCGGTACGGCGTACGGCGTGTGGGTCGGTATCGGCGCCGCCGGTGCGGCGGTGGTCGGCATGGTCGCGCTGAACGAACCGGTCACCGCCGCACGGATCTTCTTCGTGTGTCTGCTGCTGGTCGCCGTGGTCGGCCTGAAGGCGACCTCGGGCCACTAGCCTGCCTGGACGTCGCTGGTCGGTCCTGGGCGTCGTTGGTCGGTCCTGCCCGTCACCGGTCGGTCCTGGGCGTCCGGCCGGTCCCGGACGTCACCGGCCGGTGCTGAACGTCCGGCCGGTGACGGTTGCTAGCGGGGTGGCGCGTTGCCGCCCGTGTCGCCGCCGTCGTCACCGCCCCCGTCTCCGCCGCCGAGCAGGCCGCCGACCGGGTTGGTGGTGCCGCCGGTGGCGTCGCCGCCCCCGTCCGCGGTTCCTCC
>NZ_JBSGZD010000308.1:0-9337 GCF_053610825.1 Streptomyces sp. NPDC054863
GCACTGTGCCGTCCGCCGCCGCTCTGTTGTGTACTCCGGAGCGGCGACCGGTCAGGCAGGACTGGCGCCCACTGCGGCGGGTTCGGCGGTACGGGCGGCCACCGGACGCGTCTCCGGCAGCAGCGCGAAGCAGCCCAGGCTGAGCACCGCAAGCCCCGTCAGGTACGCGGCCACACCCCACGGCGGCCCGTCCCCCCGGGACAGTGCCGTGGCGACGATCGGGGTCAGCGCTCCGCCGAGCACCCCGGCCAGGTTGTAGCCGAGCGCCGCGCCCGTGCACCGGACCCGGGGCTCGTACAGCTCGGGAAGGTACGCGCCGACCACGGAGAACATCGCCGCGAACGACAGCGAGCCGCCCAGGAACCCGAGGAACATCAGCAGCGGCTGCCCCGTCGACAGCAACCCCATCATCGGGAAGATCCACAGCGTGCTGATCGTGCAGCCGATCAGACACATCGGCCGCCGCCCGTACCGGTCGCCGACTAGCGCCGCCACGGGGATCAGCGGCCCCTTCAGGAACACCGCGGCCATGACGCAGCCCAGCATGACCGTGCGGTCCACACCGAGGCGTTCCGTGCCGTACGACAGGGACCAGGTCGACATCGTGTAGACGAGCGCGTACCCCAGGGACAGCGCGCCCGCCGTCAGCAGCACCAGCCGCCAGTGGTTCCGTACGATCTCGGTGAACGGCGCCCCGGCCCGCTCGCCCTTCGCCGCCAGCTCCTTGAAGTCCGGGGTCTCCTCAAGGGACGTCCGCAGCAGCAGCCCCGCGACGGCGAGCACGCCCGCCGCCCAGAACGGCACCCGCCACCCCCACGAGGTGAACTGGGCATCCGTCAGCACGGCGGACATCGCCAGCATCACCCCGTTGGCCAGCAGGAACCCGATCGAGGGCCCGGTCTGCGGAAAACTCGCCCACAGCGCTCGGCGGTGGGCGGGCGCGTGCTCCACGGTCAGCAGCACCGCCCCGCCCCACTCGCCGCCGAGCCCGAGCCCCTGGAGGAAGCGCAGCAGGAGCAGCAGGACCGGCGCGAGGACGCCGATCGCGTCGTACGTGGGCAGACAGCCGACGGCGACGGTCGTCGCCCCGGTGAGGAGCAGCGACGAGAAGAGGACGGGCCGGCGGCCGAAGCGGTCACCGACGTGCCCGAAGACGACCGCACCGATCGGGCGGGCCAGGAAGCCGACGCCGAAGGTGCCGAAGGCGGCGAGGGTGCCCGCGAGGGGCGAGAAGGACGGGAAGAAGAGCGGGCCGAGGACGAGGGCGGCGGCCGTTCCGTAGAGGGCGAAGTCGTAGAACTCGATGGCGGTCCCCGCGAGGGACGCGGTGGCGAGCCGGAGCATGGACGGCTTGCCGGTGGGTTTCGAAGTGCGCATCGGGCCTGGTTACCCGACCCGCGGTGCCCGCAGGAGGAGCTCCGGACTAGTCGTACCGACTCGCCGGGGAAGATCACTCCATGGGGAGCGAGAACTCGTGCCGCGTCCCCCAGCGCTGCCCCGTCACCAGCGTGACCCTGCCGGACTTCATGCCGTACACGACGGACCACTGGGTGTGCGACTGGGCGACGGTGCGCAGCAGGCCGATCGACTGGTCCGTACCGAGCGTGCCGCGCGCCTTGTCGAGGGATTTCGCCGCGGCGCCGTAGCGGGGGTCGGCCAGGCGTCGCGCGGCCGGGGTGTCGGCGAAGGTGAAGTTGACGGCGCCGTTCCAGGGCCGGCGGCCTCGCTCGGCGACCACGGTCCTCCCGCCGACGAGTTCGACCACGGCCGAATCGCCTGTCGCGTCGGCGAGGAAGTAGTGCAGCGGGGGACTGTCGGTGAAGTCGATCTCGTACGTCTCGAAGAGCTTCAGGGCCTCGGTGACGGTGGCCGCCTTGTCGAGGGCGATCCGCTGGATGCGCGTACTGCCCACTTTCGTACGGGCCTTGGGGCCTTCGGCGCGGTCCACGGAGGCGAAGCCGACGGCGAGTCCCTTGCTGTTCATGCCGTCGAAAGGCAGCAACGGGGCCTGCAGCAGGCCCCGTTTGCCGCGCACGGTGGTGAAGTCGGCGGCCGAGGTGAGCCCGAGGTAGGTGGTGTCGACGACGGACACCGAGGCGTAGCCGTCCGGCGGGTCGGTGAACAGCAGCAGTGCCGGGCCGTGCCGCCAGTCGAAGTTCCGCGCGAACTGCGGATCCGCCCGGTCGCCCGCGGCGAGGAACAGTGAGCAGCCGAAGTCCGCGTCGGGCGGCACCGGGGGCGGCGAGACCTCGCCCAGCCGGTGGTAGGTGCCCTCGAACCGCAGCTGCCACAGCGGATGGTCGTCCACCTTGCGGAGCGACTTGAGCTTCGCGGCGTCCTGCGCGGACAGCGCGCCGGCCGGGTCGACCGACGGCTGTGTGCCGCGCGTCTGCGTGCAGCCGCCCAGCAGGAGGACAAGTGCGAGGAGCGGTGCGGCAGTTGCGACGGCACGGGACGTCTTCATGGGTCGGCCCTCCCTGGTGTCCACCAGGCCTGCGGAACACTGGTGTCCACGAGCACTGGTGTCCACCATGCCTGCGGAACACGGGCCACCGGGAGGGCCGTGACGGGCCGTGCTGAAATTCCCGCGGGCTACCAGCCCCGTCCGCGCCATTCGGCGAGGTGCGGGCGCTCGTCGCCGAGCGTGGTGTCGTCGCCGTGGCCCGGGTAGACCCACGACTCGTCCGGCAGCCTGCCGAAGACCTTCTCCTCGATGTCGTCGAGCAGCGTCACGAAGGCCGCCGCGTCGCCGAAGGTGTTGCCGACCCCGCCGGGGAAGAGGCAGTCGCCGGTGAAGACGTGCGGGTGGCCGTGCGGGTCGTCGTAGACGAGGACGATGCTGCCCGGGGTGTGCCCGACGATGTGCCGCGCGGTCAGTTCCACGTTCCCCACCCGCACGGTGTCCCCGTCCTCAAGAGGCACGTCGGTCGCGACGGGGATGCCCTCCGCGTCGTACCGCCCGGCGTAGGTGCGTGCGCCGGTGGCCGCCACGACCTCTTCGAGTGCCTGCCAGTGGTCGCCGTGCCGGTGGGTGGTGACGACGGACGCGACGGAGTCGTCACCGATCAGCGACAGCAGCGTGTGCGGATCCGCGGCGGCGTCGATCAGCAGCTGCTCGCCGGTGTCCCGGCAGCGCAGCAGATACGCGTTGTTGTTCATCGATCCGACCGCGACCTTCGAGATCATCAGGTCCTTGAGCTCGTGCACATCCGCCGGTCCGCCGACCTTCACCGCTCCGCTGTACGTCATACCGCGCACCCTATAGCGGCTGCTACAGCGGCGGCAGTACGGGGAGCGGGCCCCCGACGGCGGTCAGCGCGGCGCCGTCGCGGCGGCCGGCCAGCCACCCCAGGAGGTCGGCCGCCCCGCCCGTCACGGTCACGGCGGGGCCACCGCTGCTGCCGGTGGTCCACTGCCGCCCGTCGGCGGCGGTGAGCGTCGTGGCGGCCACGCCCGCGTTCCCCGAGAAGCGGTCCGCGAGGAAGGCGATCTCGCGCCCGGTGAACTCCGCGGAGAGGTCCTCCAGCTCGTACCCGATCCCCAGGTCGACATGGTGCAGCTCGATCTCGATCAGCCGCCGGAACGGCACCCGCGACGCCGAGTCGGTCACGCCGTTGCGCAGCTCCACGGTGCGGCCCCAGTCGGCGGGCACCCCGGCCTCGCCCAGGAAGCTCTCCGCCGTCGTCCGTACGTCGTCCAGCTGTACGTCGAGGGGGCGCGGGGCGTCGCGCTCGATGTCGGCGTCGCGGGCCTCGGCGCTCTCGTACATGGGGCGGCCCGCGAGGACGTTCACCAGGGCGTCGGCGTTGCGGGCCAGGTGGGCCAGGACGTGGCCGCGGCTCCAGCCGGGCAGCCGTGACGGTTCGGCGACTGCGGCGTTGTCCAGCTTGGCGGCGGAGGCGAGCAGACGGTCGGTCGCGGCGCTCAGCAGAGCCAGGTCGTGCACGTGATCGTTCATGGGGCAGACGATAGGCCGCGGCGCAAGGCCCAGCCACCCGTTCGGGTGAAGCGAATGACATATGGCCGCTAATCGAATGTACGTGCTATACGCTCGAAGGGAACATCCGAACCCCGGGCAACCGTTGAACGGAAGCAGTGCCCGAGGGCTCGGTGCCCCACCCGGCACTGCCCGATCCAGACCGCCCGATCCAAAACGTGGCACCCCACTCCAGCAGCCTGCTTCTCGGCACCCTGCTTCTTCTCCAGAAAGGTGCGAACCGGCGTGGCCGACCGTCTCATCGTTCGTGGCGCTCGCGAGCACAACCTCAAGAACGTCTCGCTCGACCTTCCCCGTGACTCCCTCATCGTCTTCACGGGGCTCTCCGGCTCGGGCAAGTCCTCCCTCGCGTTCGACACGATCTTCGCCGAGGGGCAGCGCCGGTACGTCGAATCGCTCTCCTCGTACGCACGGCAGTTCCTCGGCCAGATGGACAAGCCGGACGTGGACTTCATCGAAGGCCTCTCGCCCGCCGTCTCCATCGACCAGAAGTCGACCTCGCGCAACCCGCGCTCGACGGTCGGCACCATCACGGAGGTCTACGACTACCTCCGCCTGCTCTTCGCCCGCATCGGCAAGCCGCACTGTCCCGAGTGCGGCCGGCCGATCTCCCGGCAGTCGCCGCAGGCCATCGTCGACAAGGTCCTGGAGCTGCCCGAGGGCAGCCGCTTCCAGGTGCTGTCACCGCTGGTGCGCGAGCGCAAGGGCGAGTTCGTCGACCTGTTCGCCGAGCTCCAGACCAAGGGCTACAGCCGTGCCCGGGTCGACGGCGAGACGATCCAGCTGACCGAGCCGCCGACGCTCAAGAAGCAGGAGAAGCACACCATCGAGGTGGTCATCGACCGCCTCACCGTCAAGGAGAGCGCCAAGCGGCGGCTCACCGACTCGGTGGAGACCGCCCTCGGGCTGGCCGGCGGCATGGTCATCCTCGACTTCGTCGACCTCGACGCGGACGACCCCGACCGCGAGCGGATGTACTCCGAGCACCTCTACTGCACCTACGACGACCTGTCGTTCGAGGAGCTGGAGCCCCGCTCGTTCTCCTTCAACTCGCCCTTCGGCGCCTGCCCCGACTGCTCCGGCATCGGTACGCGCATGGAGGTCGACCCCGAGCTGATCGTCCCGGACCCGGACAAGTCCCTCGACGAGGGCGCCATCCACCCCTGGTCGCACGGACACACCAAGGACTACTTCGCCCGCCTGGTCAACGCCCTGGCGAGCGAGCTCGGCTTCAGTACCGACATGGCGTGGGCGGGACTGCCGCAGCGCGCCAAGAAGGCCCTGCTGAACGGCCACAAGACGCAGATCGAGGTCCGCTACCGCAACCGGTACGGCCGCGAGCGCGCCTACACCACCTCCTTCGAGGGCGCGGTGCCGTTCGTGAAGCGGCGGCACTCGGAGTCCGACAGCGACTCCAGCCGGGAGCGCTTCGAGGGCTACATGCGCGAGGTGCCCTGCCCCACCTGTGAGGGCACCCGCCTCAAGCCGCTCATCCTCGCGGTCACGGTGATGGGGAAGTCCATCGCCGAGGTCTCCTCGATGTCGATCAGCGAGTGCGCCGAGTTCCTCGTGCAGCTCACCCTGAACGACCGCGACAAGGTGATCGCCGAGCGCGTCCTCAAAGAGGTCAACGAGCGCCTGCGCTTCCTCGTGGACGTCGGCCTCGACTACCTGTCGCTGAACCGCCCGGCGGGCTCCCTCTCCGGCGGCGAGGCACAGCGCATCCGGCTCGCCACCCAGATCGGCTCCGGCCTGGTCGGCGTGCTGTACGTCCTGGACGAGCCGTCCATCGGCCTGCACCAGCGCGACAACCACCGCCTCATCGAGACGCTGGTGCGGCTGCGCGACATGGGCAACACCCTGATCGTCGTCGAGCACGACGAGGACACGATGAAGGTCGCCGACTGGATCGTCGACATCGGTCCCGGCGCGGGCGAGCACGGCGGCAAGGTGGTCCACAGCGGCTCCATGAAGGGCCTGCTGGCCAACAAGGAGTCGATCACCGGCCAGTACCTGTCGGGCAAGCGGGTCATCCCGACCCCGGACGTACGCCGCCCCGTCGACCCGGCGCGCCATCTGACGGTGCACGGTGCCCGTGAGAACAACCTGCGGGACATCGACGTCACCTTCCCGCTGGGCGTCCTCACCGCCGTCACCGGAGTCTCCGGATCCGGCAAGTCGACACTGGTCAACGACATCCTCTACACCCACCTGGCGCGCGAGCTGAACGGCGCGCGCAGCGTCCCGGGACGGCACACGCGCGTCGAGGGCGACGACCTCCTCGACAAGGTCGTGCACGTCGACCAGTCGCCCATCGGCCGCACCCCGCGCTCCAACCCGGCGACGTACACCGGAGTCTTCGACAAGATCCGCAAGCTGTTCGCGGAGACGACGGAGGCGAAGGTCCGGGGCTACCAGCAGGGCCGCTTCTCCTTCAACGTCAAGGGCGGGCGCTGCGAGAACTGCTCCGGCGACGGCACCATCAAGATCGAGATGAACTTCCTGCCGGACGTCTACGTCCCGTGCGAGGTGTGCCACGGCGCCCGCTACAACCGCGAGACGCTCGAAGTGCACTACAAGGGCAAGAACATCGCCGAGGTGCTCAACATGCCGATCGAGGAGGCCCTCGGCTTCTTCGAGCCGGTCACCTCCATCGCCCGCTACCTCCAGACCCTCAACGAGGTCGGCCTCGGGTACGTACGCCTGGGCCAGGCCGCCACGACGCTCTCCGGCGGCGAGGCGCAGCGCGTCAAGCTGGCCGCGGAGCTGCAGAAGCGGTCCTCCGGGCGGAGCGTCTACATCCTCGACGAGCCGACCACCGGTCTGCACTTCGAGGACATCAGCAAGCTCATCAGGATCCTGGACGGCCTGGTCGACAAGGGGAACTCGGTGATCGTCATCGAGCACAACCTCGACGTCATCAAGACCGCGGACTGGGTCGTCGACATGGGGCCCGAGGGCGGAAAGGGCGGCGGCCTGGTCGTTGCCGAAGGCACCCCGGAGGAGGTGGCGGGAGTCGCAGCCAGCCACACCGGCAAGTTCCTGCGGGACATCCTCGACCCGAGCCGGATCAGCGACGCGAGCCCGGCCGCGTCGAAGAAGAAGGCCCCGGCACGGAAGGCGACCAGGACGGTCGCGGCCACGACGGTGGCGGCCACGACGGTGGCGGCCACGAAGACGGCGACCAGGAAGACGGTCGCGGCCAAGTCAGCCGCTCCGGCCGCGAAGAAGACCGCCGCGAAGAAGGCTGTGGCCAAGAAGGCCGCCCCGGCCAAGAAGACCACGGCACGGGCCCGCAAGGCCTGAGACCGCTCTGTCGTACGAGCCGTACGAGCCGCTCAAGCCGTACGAACCCGTACGGGCCCCGCGCGACGGGAGACGCGGGCCGGAACCCCTCGGGGGTCCGGCCCGCACTGCGTGTTCCGGCCGTCGCTCATAGGCTGACCAGGGGGTCCGCCTCGTGAAAGGCACACCCGGGATGCACAGACGCAGCGCCGCGACCGGCCTCGCCGGTACGGCCCTCCTGCTCGCCGGAACCGTGACCGCCACCGGCCCCGCCGGCGCGGCCGACCAGGCGCCCACCCCCGACCTCAGCCGCTTCTACCAGCAGAAACTCTCCTGGGGCGACTGCGAGGGCGAGGAGACGGAGAAGGGCGGCGATGCCCTCCGGGGCATGCAGTGCGCCCGCCTCACCGTGCCCGTCGACTACGCGAACACCGCGCTGGGCACCCTCGGCCTCGCGGTCGGCCGCTACCGGGCCACCGCTCCCGGCGACGAAGGACTCGGCTCCCTCGTGTTCAACTTCGGCGGCCCCGGCGCGTCAGGGCTGACCACCCTGGCCGAGGCCAAGGACTCGTACGAGAGCCTCGGCAAACGCTACGACCTGGTCGGCTTCGACCCGCGCGGTGTCGGCCGCAGCGCCCCCGTGAAGTGCGGCAAGGAGGCCGACGAGGAGCTGAAGGAGGGCGACGACGCCCCCCGGACGTCGCCCGACGGCTCCCTCGACCACGGCGAGCTGGTCAAGGAGCTCAAGGACATCGCGACCGCCTGCGCCAAGCACACCGGCAAGCTGCTGCCGCACGTCGGCACCATCAACGTCTCGCGCGACCTGGACGTGCTGCGCCAAGCCCTCGGCGACGAGAAGCTCGCCTACCTGGGCATCTCGTACGGGACCAGGCTCGGCGCGGTGTACGCGGCGCAGTTCCCCGACCGTGCGGGGCGGCTGGTGCTCGACGCAGTGGACACGCTCACCGAGGGCGCCCGGGCCTCCGCGCTCGACCAGGCCCGCGGCTTCCAGAAGGCGTTCGACGCCTTCCTCGCGGCCTGCGCGAAGAACGGCGACCAGTGCCCGCTCGGCAGCACCGTCGCCGACGCCACGCGCGCCGTGGACCGGGTGGTCGACAGGCTCACCCGTACGCCCGCGAAGGAGGAGGACGGCACGCCCTTCGGGGTCGAGGACCTGCGCGGCGCGATGACCACCGCCCTGTACTCGGCCGAGGCGTGGCCCGCGCTCGCCGAGGGCATCGCGATGATCGACCAGGACGACGACACCTCCCTGCTCGCCGACCTGAACCGGCTCACGGAGGACGAGGGCAACGGCGACGAGGCCCTGATCGCCGTCAACTGCGCCGACGACCCGGACCGCGTCCCCGTGTCCAAGGACGAACTGGTGAAGATCGAGAAGGAGTTCACCGAGGCGTCCCCGACCTTCGGCCGCGACATGGTGGGCAGCGCCCTCTCCTGCACCGGCTGGCCGGCCGGCACCGACTACATCCGCAAGCTGGAGAAGATCACCGGCCCCGAGGTGCTGCTGATCGGCACCAAGGGCGACCCGGCCACCCCCTACCGGTGGACGGAGGAGACCGCGGAGCGGCTCGGCAAGGCGGTGGTGCTGCGGTACGACGGTGAGGGGCACGGCGGGTACTCCGCCTCCCCGTGCATCCGCGCGAAGACCGACGCTTACCTCCTGGAGGGCACGCTTCCGGCCGCGGGCACGGTCTGCCCGGCGGTGGAGCCGGGGATGCCGGATCCGGACGGGACGGGGCTGCCGGAGGTGGTGCCGGGGGTGGTGCCGGGGGTGGTGTCGGGGGTGTAGGGCGCGGCCCGGTCCGGGGGCGCCGGGGGCGAGCGCGGGCCGGAGCGAGAGGGGAGGCTCCGCGCGGGGGCCGCCCTGTGCCCACCCGTTCCGCCCCATGGGCGGCCCATGTGCCCACAGGGCGGGCGGCGCAGGTGTTCCGCGGGGCGGGTGGGGGGGTGCCCCTATGACTTTGGTCAAGGGGTTGGGGCGGGTTGGGGGTCGTAGAAGGTGCCGTCGCGGAGCATGGCGAACAGGACGTCGGC
>NZ_JBSGZD010000309.1:0-9255 GCF_053610825.1 Streptomyces sp. NPDC054863
GTCCGGGAGGACTCCGGGCCCCGGCGCTGCCCCACCAGGTGGCCCGCGGCGGTATCGGGATCCGGGGAGGAGGGCTGGGTGCGGCCCGCGTGCCAGTCGGCGAAGTTCAGGGTGCCCAGGAGTTCGTCGCGGCGCTTCAGCTCGGCGCCCAGGGCCTGCGCGAACTCACGCATCCGCACCGGGTCCGATGCCACCAGGTGCGTGGAGACGTGCGGGAGTTCGGTGCAGGCGCGCAGGCCGTCGCCGCGGTCGCCGCCCGCGCCGTCGACCAGGATCAGACCGAGCCGGTCGGGCCGGGCCGCCGCCGCCAGGGAGGCCGCCGCCGAACGCAGCAGCTCCGTACGACCGCTGCCCGCAGGTCCCTCGACCAGCAGGTGAGGTCCGTCGGTCGCCAGGTCCGCGCAGACCGGGCCGCGCGGGCCCGCCCCGAGCACCGCCCACGCGCGCGTGGCGCCCGGGGCCTGCTCGTCGTCGGCAGCCGCGGCCCAACGGGCCATCAGCGAAGCGGGAGTTGCCCTGGCCAGGCCCAGCTCGTCCAGCAGGCGGGCCGTCGGAGGCAGGGTGGCGGCCGAGAGCCGGCCCGGCCTGCCGCCGGACGCCGTGCCGCCCGTGCCGTATCCCTGGACCTGTCCCGTGGCGTCCGCCGCGTCCGTACGCAGCGGGGCCAGGGCCCGGGCGAAGCGCTCCGCCCATGCCGCCGACACCGCGTCCACCGAGGCGAGGGTGCCGTGCCCCGCGCTCTGCCCGCCCGAGGTGCGCAGCACCCGTACCGCCGTGGCGACGTCGCCGCTGAGCAGCGCCGCCGCTCCGCACTCGCGGAAGGCGGGCGACGCCGCGCAGGCCGCGCCGTACGTCGCCTCCACCGGCGAGAGGGGGGAAGCGGCTGCCGTCTCCGCGAGGCACAGCAGGTGGATGCCGTGCGCCGCGCCGTGCGCGGCGAGCCGGGCCGTCGCCTCGCGCAGCCCGGCCGAGCCGGGGTCGCCGTCGACGATCACCACCGTGCGCGGACCGCCCGGGTCGAGCGGTCCCTCCTCCGTGCGCCGTACGAGCTCGGCGACGCGGGCGGACGCCTGGTCGCGGTCGTACGCGAGGAGCAGCCGGCAGTCCTGGCCGTGTGCCGGGCGCAGATGCGGCAGCCAGCCGAGCCAGCCCCACTCCTGGGTCCGCTCCTCGGTCGAGCGCGCACGGTCCGCGCTGATCAGGACGATCTCCAGATCGGTGGGGGAGTGCAGCGCGGCGAGCTGTGCCACCACGGAACGGGCCAGTCCGGCCAGCCGGGCGCGCGGCCCGGCAAGGCCCAGCGCACCCGCCTCCCGCAGGCCCACGGTCACCGGGACCGCGGGCAACGTCCCCGCGCCGCCGGGCGCGGACCGGTCCGCCGTGCCGAGCCGGAGCACCAGGGACTCCGGGTGCGCGGGGCCGCGCTCCCACAGCCGGGGGCCGGGCTGGAGCGCGGTGAGCAGCAGCGTCGCGGCGTCGGGCCAGGTGTCGGGGGCCACGGCGGAGGCGCTGCCGGTGGTGTGTGCACCGCTCCGCGCAGCGGAGTCGCCGGTTCCGGACGATGCCGCGGCGGACCGGGAGCCGGTGGCCGCGGTGTGCGGGGGCGCCGTGTCCGCGGAGCCGCCCGCGTAGTCGTGCGTGGCCTCGCCGCGGCCTCCGGCGAGGCGCCGTGCCCAGCCCCCTATGCCGCCGCGCCGCCGGGGCTCGTCCCTGCGGTCGCCGGCGCCGTCGAGGGCGCGGTCGTTGGCGGGGTCGACATTGCGGTCTCCTCCGCGCTCGTCCCCGCGCCCGGTGCGTGCCCCGGCCGCCGCGCCGTGGTCGGTGCCCCGGCCGCCCGTCTCGACGACCCGCCCCGATCCGTGCGTACGGTCGCCAGCCCCGGCGAAGGGGCCCTGCCCGCTGCCCGCCGGGGGCGCCGTGGGGCGCCCGGGACCGGCGGGGTGCCCGCCGGAGCCCCCGGCGGCCCGGCCCGGCGTGCCGTGGTCGTAGGACGCTTCCGCGCCGCCGGGGCCCGTCCCGATGCCGTACGCCCCGTGGCCGTCGGCCGGGTCGGTGCGGGCGTCGGGGCCCGAGCCCTGGGCGGGCACCGTGCCGTAACTCCCCTGGCGGGGGCCGTTGCCGGCCGACTCCGCCGCTCGGCCGCTCACCCTGTGGTGCGCGGCGCCGCCTCCGAACCGTCCGGGGGACGGGGCGGGGGCGGGGGCGGAGGTCCTGGCCACGCGCAGGTGGCCCTCGCCGTCGGGGGCCGTGGAGAGCGCCGTGCCGTGCGCGCCCGCGGGCGCGAGGCGCAGGGCGGACTCGCCGACCCGCAGCAGGGCGCCGGGCGCGAGGCGGACCTCGCGGGCGCCGACGTCCGAGCCGTCCAGCGTCGTGCCGTTCGTCGAGCCGAGGTCGGCGACCGTGACCCGGCCGTCCTCGGTGAGCGTCACCGTGCAGTGCAGCCGGGACACGTCGGGGTCGTCCAGCGGTACGTCCGCGTCGGCGGAGCGGCCGATCCGGATCTGCCCGCCGTGCAGCAGGTGCACGCCGCCCGCGTCGGGGCCCGCCACCACCTGGAGCTGAGCCAGGTCGGACAGCTCGGGGGCCTCTTCGTCCGCCGGGGCCTGGAGGCGGAGGACCGCGCCGTCCACCAGCGGGGGCTCGCCCAGCGCGCAGCGCTGTGCGTCGAGGCGCTCGCGCCCGGCGTACACCACCACCGCGCCCGTGGTCTCCGGGCTGCCCTGGCCCTGCACGGCGGCGGCGAGACCGGAGGCGACCGCGGCCAGCGCGGTCCCGGCGGGCGCGGTCACGAGCACGTCGCAGACCGCGGCGGCGGCCCGGGGCGCGGGTCCGGGGGCCCCCGGCGCCGGGGCGCCCGGAGCGGCCCCGGGTGCCGGGCCCCCCGAGGTCGTCACTCTGCTCTGGCCGCTGCGCGGCGCGAGGACGGTCAGCCGGATCTGCATCGCGTCAGCGGTCCCTTCTGCGCGCGGTGCCCGGTGGCGGGGCCGAGGAGGAGCCGTCCAGCCCGCCGCCCCCGCGAAGTCCCCCACCCGGCACGGACGCGTCGTCCGGTACAGGTCGGCACCCACCACGGGGTGTTGAGGGACTCGTGCGCCCTCGACTACCCCAGAGGCCTGTGCTGATGGCATCCTCGCACCTGCCACTGACAACCTGTCCGCCGCCCGTCGCCAAGTGATCTTGAATGGTCGACTGTGGACGCAAAAGAGCCTGTATGAGGCACGCTCGGACAGTCGCCGGGGCGGTCCGCCGACAGTTCCGGGGCGGCGCACCGAACGGCAGTGACACACCCCGCACGGGTGTGCGGCAACCATCCGCAAGGCATGAGCGTCTTTCCCGGGAACACGTGTGCACCGGGTACGGGACGCCTTCCGCCGCTTGTTCCGGGATGCGGGACGAGCGTTCGGCCTGTGCCCCGTTCGGCGGCACTAGAGTTGGGCAACCGGAATATCCGGCAGCGGGAGTATCGGTCGGTCCGATACGTGAACCCGGTCCGATACGCGAACCACGATCAGGGTCAGTCACCGACCAGCAGGGAGTGCAAGAGTGCGGCCGGTAGGCAGCAAGTACCTGCTTGAGCAGCCGCTCGGGCGCGGAGCCACGGGCACCGTCTGGCGGGCCCGCCAGCGGGAGACCGCAGGAGCCGAGGCGGCCGTCGCGGGCGAGCCCGGCGAGACCGTCGCCATCAAGGTCCTCAAGGAGGAGCTGGCGAACGACGCGGACGTGGTGATGCGCTTCCTGCGCGAACGCTCCGTACTCCTGCGGCTGACCCACCCCAACATCGTGCGCACCCGCGACCTCGTCGTCGAGGGCGATCTCCTCGCCCTCGTCATGGACCTGATCGACGGTCCGGACCTGCACCGCTACCTCCGCGACAACGGGCCCTTCACGCCGGTCGCCGCCTCTCTGCTGACGGCGCAGATCGCCGACGCCCTCGCCGCGAGCCACGCGGACGGCGTCGTCCACCGCGACCTCAAGCCCGCGAACGTACTGCTGGACGAGCGCGACGGCGCGATGCACCCGATGCTCACCGACTTCGGCATCGCCCGCCTCGCGGACTCCCCGGGCCTCACCCGCACCCACGAGTTCGTCGGTACGCCGGCCTACGTCGCGCCGGAGTCCGCCGAGGGCCGCCCGCAGACCTCCGCCGTCGACATCTACGGCGCGGGCATCCTGATGTACGAACTGGTCACCGGCAGGCCCCCGTTCGCCGGCGGCACCGCCCTGGAGGTGCTGCACCGGCACCTCAGCGAGGAGCCGCGCCGCCCCACGACCGTCCCCGAACCCCTGTGGACGGTCATCGAGCGCTGCCTGCGCAAGGAGCCCGACGAGCGGCCCAGCGCCGAGAACCTGGCCCGTGCGCTGCGTACTGTCGCCGCCGGAATCGGCGTGCACTCCACGTCCGCGCAGGTCGAGGCGGCCATGGGCGTCGGCGCGCTGCTCGCGCCCGACCCGGCGCCCGCACCCGTGCCGGACACCGGCTCGGTGAACGAGGCCGATCCGACGCAGGTGCTGCCGAGCAACGCGGGATCGTACGACCCCAATGGCGCGACCAGCGTGCTGCCCTCCACCGGCGGGGGCAACGGCCCGCGCGGCGCCGCCGACCCGACCGCCGTCATGCCGCCGGTGCCGCCGCACCCGGCCGGAGCGCCCGCCGGTTCGCCGTCCGGGGCCGGGCCCGAGGACCCGCACCCCTGGCAGAACCAGCTGCGCGCGGCCCGCGACCGCAACGAGCAGACCTCCGTGCAGTACCTGGACCCCAGCCAGGACCCGCTGAGGCGCCGCCCGCAGCGCCAGCCGCAGCGCGGGCAGCAGCCCCCGATGCCGCCTCAGCACCAGCAGAATCAGCGGCAGTACCCGCCGCAGCAGCAGCGCCCGCCCCAGCGGCAGCAGCCGCAGAATTACGCCCCCCAGCACTACCAGCCCCAGCCGCCCCCGCAGCAGCAGTACGCGCCCCAGCCCCAGCAGCCCCAGGGGCCCGCCCCGCGCGAGCCCCGGCCGCCGCGTGAGCCGCGCGAGCCGCGCCGCCGCAGCGCCAACCCGATGCGGATCCCCGGCCTCGGCTGTCTCAAGGGCTGTCTGTTCACGCTCGTCCTGCTGTTCGTCGCGTCCTGGCTGGTCTGGGAGCTGACCCCGCTCCAGGAGTGGATCGGCACCACGAAGGGCTTCTTCGCCCAGATCGGCGACATGTTCACCAGCGTCAAGGAATTCTTCGAGAACCTGGGCGGCTCCAAGCCGTAGCCCGGGCAAGGGGGGCACGGGGCGTCGGCACGGAGTGCCGGGTGCTCAGTGAGGAGACATGTCGACTTCCGGGGGTGGATTCACCCCCGGAAGTGCGGATTGACGCCGTTCAGGGGCCATCCTGGGCACTCAACGCTTCGTCGGCGGCGTACTTTGAGGGCCGACGCCAGCCGCTGAGGGAGCAGTCTTGGCACGGAAAATCGGCAGCCGGTACACCGCCCACCAGATCCTGGGGCGGGGCAGCGCGGGCACGGTATGGCTCGGCGAGGGTCCTGAGGGGCCCGTCGCCATCAAGATGCTGCGCGAGGACCTCGCGTCCGACCAGGAGCTGGTCGGACGCTTCGTCCAGGAGCGCACCGCGCTCCTCAAGCTCGACCACCCGCACGTCGTCGCCGTGCGCGACCTCGTCGTCGACGGCAACGACCTCGCGCTCGTCATGGATCTCGTACGGGGCACCGACCTGCGCACCCGCCTCGACCGCGAGCGCAGACTCGCCCCCGAGGCGGCGGTCGCCATCGCCATCGACATCGCCGACGGTCTCGCCGCCGCGCACGCGGCCCAGATCGTGCACCGCGACGTCAAGCCGGAGAACGTCCTGCTCGACATGCAGGGGCCGCTCGGTCCCGGCGGTGCGCATCCGGCCCTGCTCACGGACTTCGGCGTCGCCAAGCTGATCGACACCCCGCGCCGCACCAAGGCCACGAAGATCATCGGTACGCCGGACTACCTGGCCCCCGAGATCGTCGAGGGTCTGCCGCCGCGTGCGGCCGTGGACATCTACGCGCTGGCGACCGTCCTGTACGAGCTGCTCGCGGGCTTCACGCCGTTCGGCGGGGGGCACCCGGGGGCGGTCCTGCGTCGGCACGTGACCGAGACGGTCGTTCCGCTTCCGGGGATCCCGGAGGAGCTGTGGCAGCTCATAGTGCAGTGCCTCGCGAAGGCTCCGGCCTCGCGGCTGCGGGCATCGGAGCTGGCGGCCGGGCTGCGTGAGCAGCTGCCACTGCTGGTGGGGATGGCACCGCTGGACGTGGACGAGCCGGACTCGGAGCCGCAGATGCCGACGGATTCGGTGGCGTACGAGGGTGGGGCCGGGGTCCAGGAGGACCCGCAGCCGCGCCGGGGAGCGGTTCCGCTTGTGCCCGGTACGACGCTCGACTCGTCCAACAGGGACACACACACGTCGATGCGGGTGCCCGCCCCCGACGAGCTGGCGGGCGGCCCGCTGGGCACGGCCCGGGTGCCCCGGACGGCCGGTGACCGGCGGCCGGGGTCGGCGCGGCACCGGTCGGAGGTGCGGAAGCGGCGGCTGATCATGACGACGGCGGGGGTCGTGCTGCTGGCGGCGGTGGGCGTCGGCGGGTGGCTGGTCGTCTCGTCGGCGGACGAGGGGACGGCGCCGGGGCCCGGTTCGGGACCGGGGGTCAGCCGGTCGGAGACGGTCGGGCCGTAGCGGGATCGGGGCAGCACGGCTCGCACCGGTGGGGGCCGATGTCCGGGGCCGAGCCCCGTGCACGGCTGCGCCGCGCGTCCTCAAACGCCGGACGGGCTGAAGGCGTCCGGGCCGGCGATGCCCGCGGAAAGGGTGCCCGGACCGGCTCCGAGCCCGTACCGGTTACGCTGGTGCGGTGGCAGTCGTCGATGTATCCGAAGAGCTGAAGTCCCTCTCCTCGACCATGGGGTCGATCGAGGCCGTCCTGGACCTCGACAGGATGAGGGCCGACATCGCCGTGCTCGAAGAGCAGGCCGCGGCGCCGTCCCTGTGGGACGACCCCGATGCCGCCCAGAAGATCACCAGCAAGCTCTCGCACCTCCAGGCCGAGCTCCGCAAGACCGAGGCGCTGCGCGGCCGGATCGACGACGTCGCGGTGATGTTCGAGCTGGCCGCCGACGAGGACGACGCGGACGCCCTCGCCGAGGCCGAGTCCGAGCTCGTCTCCGTACGCAAGGCGCTGGACGAGATGGAGGTCCGCACCCTCCTCTCCGGCGAGTACGACGAGCGCGAGGCCCTCGTCAACATCCGCGCGGAAGCGGGCGGCGTCGACGCCTCCGACTTCGCCGAGCGCCTCCAGCGCATGTACCTGCGCTGGGCCGAGCGGCACAACTACTCCACCGAGGTCTACGAGACGTCGTACGCCGAAGAGGCCGGCATCAAGTCGACCACCTTCGTCGTCAAGGCGCCGTACGCCTACGGCACACTGTCGGTCGAGCAGGGCACGCACCGGCTGGTGCGCATCTCGCCGTTCGACAACCAGGGGCGCCGGCAGACCTCCTTCGCGGGTGTCGAGGTCCTCCCGGTCGTCGAGAAGACCGACCACGTCGAGATCGACGAGTCCGAGCTGCGCGTGGACGTGTACCGCGCGTCGGGACCGGGCGGCCAGGGCGTCAACACGACCGACTCGGCGGTGCGCCTGACGCACGTCCCGACCGGCATCGTCGTCTCCTGCCAGAACGAGCGCTCCCAGATCCAGAACAAGGCGAGCGCCATGAACGTCCTCCAGGCGAAGCTGCTGGAGCGCCGCCGCCAGGAGGAGCAGGCGCTCATGGACTCCCTCAAGGGCGACGGCGGCAACTCCTGGGGCAACCAGATGCGTTCGTACGTCCTGCACCCGTACCAGATGGTCAAGGACCTCCGTACGGAGTTCGAGGTCGGCAACCCGCAGGGTGTCCTCGACGGCGAGATCGACGGCTTCCTGGAGGCCGGCATCCGCTGGCGCAAGCAGCAGGAGAAGTAGAGCGCGACAATCAGTGCGTGTGCGCCGGACCCTGACGGGGTCCGGCGCTTTCGCGTTCCCGGCGCAAGGGGTGGACATGTCAGGGTGCTGTGCACATCGTGCGGGCAAGTGTTCGTAAATCCGACACAACGCCCGGAACGACCTTGACGTCAATCTGAGGGCTGGGGGAGTGTGGCGGGCAGCATGCGTATGTCTGGGGCGGGTGTGAACGGGGGCGAGCGGGCGGCCTCTTGAGAGGCGGTCCCGTGAACTGACATCCCCGCCAAAGCCGTTGCCCCTGCATTGCTGCTCCATCGACTCGATTTCGAAGAGCTCAGCCAGCTACTGGGGGTAGCAACCAGATGACCAACAAGATGCGCGTCCGCGTCGCGCGGATCGCCGCCGGCGCGGTGATCGCCGCCGGTGCGTCGCTGACCGTCGCGGGCGTCGCCCAGGCCGCCGGTACGGGCACGGACGCCCAGGGTGGCCTCGGCGTGGAGATCAACGCCGGTATCAACGCGGCGGACCCGGGTGACCCGGCCGATCCCGCGGACCCTGCCGACCCGGCCGATCCCGCTGATCCTGCGGACCCTGCCGACCCGGCGGACCCCGCCGACCCTGCGGACCCGGCCGATCCGGCCGATCCTGCGGACCCGGCCGACCCCGCGGACCCGGCGGACCCCGCCGATCCCACGGACCCGAAGCCGCCGACCGACCCGACCGACCCGGCCGACCCTTCGGACCCGAAGCCGCCGACCGATCCCACGGACCCGGCCGACCCCTCGGACCCGAAGCCGCCGACCGACCCGACCGACCCGAAGCCGCCGACGGACAAGCCCAAGCCTCCGCCGACGGACGACCCGAAGCCGCCGACCGACCCGACGAAGCCGCCCACCGGCGACCCGACGGCTCCCGGCAGCACCGGCGGCAACGGTGGCAACGACAACACCGGCCAGTCCGGCGGCACCGGTGACAACACCGACGTCGACAGCATCGCCAACCGTCCCGTCGAGCAGGCCAAGCCGAAGGACGAGCTCGCCGCGACCGGTGCGGGCGACACCACGCTCCTGCTGGCCGGCGCCGCGACGATGATCGCGGGCGGCGTCGCCTTCCGCTTCCTGCCCCGCCTGGGCGGCCGTGGCGGCAACGCGGCCTGACCCCCGCAGCCACGGCAGGCGCTGAGCACGTACAGCACCGAGCAGTCAGCGGTGGTGGGCGCGCACCGGCGACGAGCAGGCAGCGGCGGCGGGTACGCACGGCGCCGAGCCGGGCAGCGGCAGGCACGCACAGCGACAGAAGAGAGGGG
>NZ_JBSGZD010000310.1:0-9176 GCF_053610825.1 Streptomyces sp. NPDC054863
CGTGACGGGGGTGCGGGCCACCGGCCTCTTTCTACCGCTGCCTCAATCAAGTCGTCCGGTGCGGACGGAGCGTCCGGTACGGAACGGCTCAGTGCACGGTGGGGACGAACGAAGCGAACTCCGCCGCCAGTTCCGCGTGCACCCGCGCCTTGAGCTGCGTGCCCTCCGGGGTGTGCTCCTCGGAGATCACCTCGCCCTCGGCATGCGCCCGCGAGACCAGGGCGCCCTGGATGTACGGCACGAGGACCTCGATCTCGACCGAGGGGCGCGGCAGTTCGCGGTCGATGAGCTCCAGGAGCTCGTCGATGCCCTGGCCCGAACGGGCCGAGACCGCGATGGCGTTCTTCTCGATGCGCAGCAGCCGCTGGAGGACGACCGGGTCGGCCGCATCCGCCTTGTTGATCACGACGATCTCCGGCACGTCGAGCGCGCCGACGTCACGGATCACCTCGCGCACGGCGGCCAGCTGCTCCTCGGGCGCCGGGTGCGAGCCGTCCACCACGTGCAGGATCAGGTCGGAGTCACCGACCTCCTCCATGGTGGAGCGGAACGCCTCGACGATGTGGTGCGGCAGGTGCCGGACGAATCCGACGGTGTCCGCCAGCGTGTAGAGCCGCCCGCTGGGCGTCTCGGCACGGCGCACGGTCGGGTCGAGGGTGGCGAACAGTGAGTTCTCCACCAGCACGCCCGCGCCCGTGAGGCGGTTGAGCAGGGAGGACTTGCCCGCGTTGGTGTACCCGGCGATGGCGACCGACGGCACCTTGTTGCGCCTGCGCTCCTGGCGCTTGAGCTCGCGACCGGTCTTCATCTCCGCGATCTCCCGGCGCATCTTCGCCATCTTCTCGCGGATCCGGCGCCGGTCCGTCTCGATCTTGGTCTCACCGGGACCACGGGTGGCCATGCCGCCACCGCCGCCGCCACCCATCTGACGGGACAGCGACTGACCCCAGCCGCGCAGTCGCGGCAGCATGTACTGCATCTGCGCGAGTGCGACCTGTGCCTTGCCCTCTCGGGACTTGGCGTGCTGGGCGAAGATGTCGAGGATCAGCGCGGTCCTGTCGACCACCTTGACCTTGACGACGTCCTCAAGGTGGATCAGCTGGCCGGGGCTCAGCTCACCGTCACAGACCACGGTGTCGGCTCCGGTCTCCAGAACGATGTCCCGCAGCTCCAGGGCCTTGCCCGAGCCGATGTAGGTCGCCGGGTCCGGCTTGTCACGCCGCTGGACGACACCGTCGAGCACCAGGGCTCCGGCCGTCTCGGCGAGCGCCGCCAGCTCCGCGAGGGAGTTGTCCGCGTCCTGCGCGGTCCCCGAGGTCCACACACCGACCAGCACGACGCGCTCCAGGCGCAGCTGCCGGTACTCGACTTCGGTGACGTCCTCAAGCTCGGTGGAGAGGCCCGCCACACGCCGCAGCGCGGCACGCTCGGAGCGGTCGAGCTGATCGCCGTCCCGCTCTCCGTCGATCTCGTGGCTCCAGGCGACGTCCTCTTCCATCAGGGCATCGGCCCGCAGGCTGTCTGTGATGTTGTCGTTCGTGGAAGGGGAAGAAGTGGAGGGGGTCATTGGATCCTTAGGTCGTGTGTCGGTGGACTGGAGTGTCCCTGCGGGAAGCCGGAAAGCCTCCGTCGACAGTCACAACGCGTGACGGGTCCGGATGATTCCCGGAGATTCGCGTGGGATCCCGGGAAGTTTCCGCCGCCAGGCCGTGCCGCCGACCCGTCGATGGTCGCACGGCTCGGCCCAGTCGTCACAGAGGTTTACCGGCCCGTGCGCCCGTGCTCAGCGTCGGCTCTCCTGGCCCTGGGGCGCCGCGCTCCTCCAGTCCGGGTGCCCCGGCATCGGCGGCGTCTTCTGCCCGTACAGCCACTGTTCGAAGAATCCGGAGAGGTCGCTTCCGGCAACGTCCGATGCCAGTTCCACGAAGTCCGCGGTGGTCGCCGCCGAGTCCCGGTGCTCGCTCACCCAGCGCCGCTCGACCCGGTCGAACGCCGCCTCGCCGATCTCCTGACGCAGCGCGTAGAGGACGAGAGCGCTGCCCTCGTACACGACCGGCCGGAAGATACTGATCTTCTGCCCGGGCTGGGAAGGCTTCGGCGCGGCCGGGGCGCCGCCCGCGCGCCGCCACTCGTCGGAGCTGCTGTACGCGGCCTTCATGCGCTCCTCAAGAGGGCGCTGCTTCTGCGCGTACAGGGCCTCGTACCAGGTGGCGTGGCCCTCGTTGAGCCACAGGTCGGACCAGGAGCGGGGCGAGACGCTGTTGCCGAACCAGTGGTGCGCCAGCTCGTGCACCATGATCGAGTCGACGTACCACTCCGGGTAGCCGGCTCCGGTGAACAGCGACCGTTCGAAGAGCGACAGGGTCTGCGTCTCCAGCTCGAATCCGGTGTGGGCATCCGCGACGAGCACTCCGTACGCCTCGAAGGGGTAGCGCCCGACGCGTTCTTCCATCCATTCCAGGTGCGCCGGGGTCTTCTTCAGCCACGGCTCCAGCTTCTGCGCGTCGGCGGCCGGCACGACGTCCCTGACGGGCAGGCCGTGCGGCCCCGTCCTGCGCAGGACGGCGGATCTGCCGATCGAGACCTGGGCGAGCTCGGTCGCCATGGGGTGACTGGTGCGGTACGTCCAGGACACCGCCTCCTTGGCATCCTTGAGGCCCCTGATCTGCCGCGGCATGGCGGACGGCAGACCGTTGGCGACGACCGTCTGCCCCTTGGGCGCGGTCACCCGGAAGGTGAAGTACGCCTTGTCGGAGGGGTGGTCGTTGCACGGGAAGACCCGGTGAGCGGCATCCGCCTGGTTCGCCATGGCGAGCCCGTCGCCGGTGCGCACCCAGCCGCCGTCGGAGATGTCGCCGGCGGGGTTGCTGGTGTGCCTGACGGTGATGACCGTGCGGATCCCCTCGTGAACGGCTTGTTCGGGGGTGACGACCAGGTCCTCGCCGGTGACGGCGAACCTCGCGCGCGTGCCGTTGACGTCGACCGACTTCACGGTGCCGTGTGCGAAGTCGAGGTTGATGCGCTCCAGCGGCGCCGTCGCCCGCGCCTCGATCCTCGTGACGGCGTCCAGCGGTTGGGTGTTGTCGCCCCTGTAGGTGAGGCCGATGTCGTACGAGAGGACGTCGTACCCGGGGTTGCCGAGGTGCGGGAAGAGCGGATCTCCGATGCCGAGGGGTACGGGGGCGGGCAGCACGGCACCGACGAGGGAGACGGAGGCCGAGGCCAGCAGAACGGCACGCAGGCGCCGGGAGGTGAGCAGCATGAACTACCGCTATCAGCGCCCGAGTCCGCGCGGGGGGACGGCACGCACCGCACCACCCGAACGAGCGTCGGCCACGCTGTGCCCCTGGTCCGGACAGCGCGACCGCTTCGTGGCTGCGGTCCGGCGGTTTCGTGACGGCGGTCCGTGGGTGGCGGTCCGTGTGGCGGCGGTCAGGCGGTCGACGGGTGCTGGGCGCGGCTGACGTCGTACACCCCGGCCACCTCGCGCATCGCCCGCATGAGCGCGGGGAGTCCCGCGGCGTCCGGGAGCTGGAGGGTGTACGTGTGCCGGACGCGCTGCTCGGAGGGCGGTTCGACGGTGGCCGACACGACTTCCACCCCGGCCGTCGCGATGGCCTCCGTGAGGTCGGCCAGCAGGTGCGGCCGACCGAAGGACTCGGCGACCAGGGTCACCCGGCAGTCCGTGGTGTCCTGCCAGCGCACACCGACGGGCTCCCGTCCGACGGCCCGCATCCGGGCGACGGCGGCACAGCCCTCGCGGTGCACCGTGACGACGCCGCCGCGCACCGCGAAGCCGAGGACCCGGTCGGGCGGGACGGGCGTACAACATCCGGCCAGACGCACACTCGCGTCCGGCAGGTCGGTCACGGCGTTCTCCACCACGGGCCGCGAAGCCCCCTCTGCGGCCGCAGGAGCGCCGGAGACCGGCGGAGCGGCCCCCTGGGTCCCCGCCGCCCCTCCGTCCGGCCTGCCGCGCTTCGGGGGCCCCGCGTCGTGCGCGGTCCCCGGGTCGGCGAGCCAGCCCTCGATGGCGATCCGTGCGGCGGGGGTCCGGGCGTGGTCGAGCCAGTCAGGCGAGGGCCCGGAGGCCGCGTCGTGGGCGAGCAGCAGCTGCACGCTGTCGCCGTCGAGCAGCACCGTGCTGAGCGTCGCCAGACGGCCGTTGACCCGCGCACCGATGCAGTCGTGGGCAGCCTCGCCGTACTGCGCGTAGGCGGCGTCCACACAGCTCGCGCCGGCGGGCAGTCCGAGCGTGCCGCCGTCGGAGCGGAACACGGTGATCTCCCGGTCCTGCGCGAGGTCGGCCCGCAGCGAGGTCCAGAAGGCGTCCGGGTCGGGCGTGGCCTCCTGCCATTCCAGGAGCCTCGACAGCCAGCCGGGCCGGGTAGGGTCGACGCGCTCGCCGTCGGGTACGGATTCGGCGGCGTCCGGCTGGGCGTACGGGTTGCCGAGCGCGACGACGCCCGCCTCGGCCACTTTGTGCATCTGGTGCGTACGGATGAGGACTTCGGCGACCGCCCCGTCGCCGCCGGCGACGGCGGTGTGCAGCGACTGGTACAGGTTGAACTTGGGCGAGGCGATGAAGTCCTTGAACTCGGAGATCACCGGGGTGAAGCAGGTGTGCAGTTCGCCGAGGACGGCGTAGCAGTCGGCGTCCTCGCCCACCAGGACGAGCAGCCGTCCGAAGTCCGTGCCCCGCAGGTCGTCGCGCTTGCGGGAGACCCGGTGCACGGAGACGGAGTGCCGCGGCCGGACGACGACCTCCGCCGCGATGCCCGCCTCTTTGAGGACGCCGCGGACGTTGTCGGCGATCGGGGCGAGGGGGTCGCCCTGGGCCGCGTTGGCGTCGATCAGCGCGCGGGTGCGCGCGTAGTCGTCGGGCTGGAGGATCGCGAAGACGAGGTCTTCCAGCTCGGTCTTGAGCGCCTGCACGCCGAGCCGTTCGGCGAGCGGGATGAGGACTTCGTGGGTCACCTTCGCGATGCGGACCTGCTTCTCGGGGCGCATCACGCCCAGGGTGCGCATGTTGTGCAGCCGGTCGGCGAGCTTGATCGACATCACGCGTACGTCATTGCCGGTGGCGACCAGCATCTTCCGGAAGGTCTCCGGTTCGGCGGCGGCCCCGTAGTCGACCTTCTCCAGCTTGGTGACGCCGTCGACGAGGAAGCACACCTCGTCACCGAACTGCTCACGCACCTGTTCCAGGGTCACGTCGGTGTCCTCGACGGTGTCGTGGAGGAGGGACGCGGTCAGGGTGGTGGTCTCCGCGCCGAGTTCGGCGAGGATCAGCGTGACGGCCAGCGGGTGCGTGATGTACGGCTCGCCGCTCTTGCGCATCTGCCCCCGGTGCGAGGACTCGGCGAGGACGTAGGCCCGGCTGAGGATCGTGAGGTCGGCTTCCGGATGGTGCGCGCGGTGGGCCTCGGCCACATGGGCGATCGCGTCGGGAGTACGGCTCCGTGCGGCGGAACCGAGCAGGGCGGCCCTGCCCAGCCGGCGCAGGTCGATCCGCGGACGGCCGCGCCTGCGGCCCTCCGCGGCCCGCTGGAGCGCCGCCGGCTGGGTCAGCGGGCGAAGCTCTGGCGACACACCGTTGGGATTGGTGGCCTCTGCACTCATGGGCACCTCCGGCAGCCTCGACCGGCGGTGGGCGGGTGGCGACTCCCCCTGCCTTCGTACGGGAGTGTCCCGTCGGGGCCGGTGCTTGATGCTACCGAGCCCATCATGCGGTGCTGACCGGGTCCCGCCAGGCGTGAACCGGATCACCCATTCGAGCGAAGGTCTATACGGTGCCGTTTTCGATGATTCCGAGCCACGAGGGCTCGATGTGCCCCTCCGCGACGATCACGGCGGGGCCGGTCATCTCGATGGTGCCGTCCGGCCGTTCGGTGATCACGAGGCGTCCGCCGAGGACGTCCACGGTGTACGTCACGGGGGCACCGGTGACGGCGGGGTCGGCCCCGTCACGGCGGGCGGCGGCCACCGCCACGGCGCACGCGCCCGTACCGCAGGAGCGTGTTTCGGCGGCGCCGCGCTCATGGACCCGCATCGCGACGTGCCGCGGGCCGCGGTCCACGACGAATTCGACGTTCACACCCTGCGGGTAGGCGGTGGCCGGGCTGAACGGCGGCGGAGTGTACAGATTCCCGGCGTGCGCCAGGTCCTCGACGAAGGCGACGGCGTGCGGGTTGCCCATGTTGACGTTACGGGCGGGCCAGCTGCGGTCGCCGACGGAGACGGTGACGTCGCCTTCGGGAAGCGCGGCGCGGCCCATCGAGACGGTGACGTCGCCGTCCTTGTCGAGGTGGACGCGCTTGACGCCACCGCGGGTGGCGACGTCGAGGTCGCCCTCGCGGACGAGGCCGGCGTGCTGGAGGTAGCGGGCGAAGACGCGGACGCCGTTGCCGCACATCTCGGCGACGGAACCGTCGGCGTTGCGGTAGTCCATGAACCACTCGGCCGTGCCCGCCATCGCGTGCCCGTCGGGGTGCGCGGCGGACCGCACGACGTGCAGCAGTCCGTCGCCTCCGACGCCGGCCCGGCGGTCGCACAGCCGCGCAACGACGGTCGCGGGCAGGTCGAGGACGTTGTCCGGGTCGGGAACGATCACGAAGTCGTTCTCGGTGCCGTGGCCCTTGAGGAAGGCGATCGGCGCGGCGGCGGCGGATGCGGTGGTCACGCGATCCATCGTAAGGGGAGGGGCCGACAACGAATCTTCGGCTGTCGCGCTCACCGAAGCGGGGGTTCGGTGGTGCGGGGTCAGCGGAGCCGGGCGACGCGCCAGACGGCGAGGGCGACCAGTACGGCACACACTGCCGCATAGAGCGCGGCGACCCGCCAGTCCGCCCGGCCGCCGGAGCCCCGGGCGGGAAGACCCGGCCAGGTGTAGCCGACGCGGCGGGCGGCCATCATGCCCCAGCCCGCGGCGCAGCCGCTGATCAGCAGGCCCAGCATGGCGACGACCGCTCCCCCGTCGCCGATTTCGAAGGCCAGGGGGAAGGCGAACATCAGCGATCCGAGGGCGGCGAGCATCACGATCGGGGCGAGCTGCCAGATCCGCAGGCGCCGCTGCGGCCGCAGTTCCACCTCGACCTCGGCCTCGGTGTCGGGCAGGCCGGGGACTTCTGGAATCTCCGGAACGTCGGGAAGTTCTCCCGGTGTGCCGGGCTGGTCTTCGGGCCCGTCAGGACTCAACCGCTCCGGTTCTTCCTGTGCTCTGTCACGAGGGCCGGCCTCCATCGCCACGCGCCCTCCCCACTCGGACTCCAACGGTCGATCGAAGCTCGATGATGGCACGCGCCCGGGCGCCCGAATGACGGGCGGAGCGTCCCGATGCCATCACGTGATCAGGCTGTGACCGCCCGTTCGAGCAACGCCAGCGCCTGGTGCGGGAGTTCCGCACGGTTCTCGGCCGCGCCGCTCAGCCAGTGCACCCGGGGGTCGCGGCGGAACCACGAGTCCTGGCGGCGGGCGAACCGCTTGGTGGCACGCACCGTTTCGGCGCGCGCCTCCTCGTCGGTGCAATCGCCGACGAGAGCGGCCAGTACCTGCTGGTATCCCAGGGCCCGCGAGGCGGTGATGCCTTCGCGCAGTCCCTGCTCCACCAGGGTGCGCACCTCGTCCACCAGGCCGGCGTCCCACATGCGGTCCACACGCGTGGCGATGCGCTCGTCGAGCTCCGGGCGGGCGACGTCCACGCCGATCTGCACGGTGTCGTACACCGACTCGTGGCCGGGCAGATTGGCCGTGAAGGGGCGTCCGGTGATCTCGATCACTTCGAGGGCGCGGACGATGCGCCTGCCGTTGCTGGGGAGGATCGCGCGGCCCGCGTCGGGGTCGGAGGCCGCGAGGCGCAGATGCAGGGCGCCGGGGCCCTGTTCGGCCAGTTCGGCCTCCAGACGGGCGCGCACCTGGGGGTCGGTGCCGGGGAACTCCATGACGTCGATGGCGCCCTTGACGTACAGCCCGGAGCCGCCGACGAGGACGGGGGTGCGGCCCTCGGCGAGCAGCCGGTCGATCTCCTTGCGGGCGAGCCGCTGGTACTCGGCGACGTTCGCCGTGACGGTGACGTCCCAGATGTCCAGCAGGCGGTGCGGGATGCCGCCGCGTTCCTCGGGTGTCAGCTTGGCGGTGCCGATGTCCATCCCCCGGTAGAGCTGCATGGAGTCGGCGTTGACGACCTCGCCCCCGAAATGCTGGGCAAGGGCTACGCCCAGATCGGACTTTCCGGCCGCGGTCGGTCCGACGACGGCGATGACCCGCGGTGCGGGAGCTGCGCTTCTCACCGCCCCAGTCTCGCAAACCTCGGCGCCGGTCCCCGAACGAGCGACGTGACGGCACACGCGCGGGGTCGTTTCCTGTTGCGAGGTTCCGCACGCCGGTTTACGGACCGGTGTTCCCGGGCGGCGCAATGGGACGCACCGGAAGGCGCGGGATTTCGCCCACACGAGTACCGTATGGAGTAGATATGGGCGTTTTTGCAATGTTTCGTCGGAAGCCCAAGGATGCCGCCGAGGTGTCGACCGGGGAGGGCCGGGAGGCCGCTCCGACGGCCGACGCCACCGCGGAGACCGTGACCGCCGAGGAAACGGAGGCTCCGCAATCCCCGACGGCCGAAACGGCTTCCTCCGACGAGGCCCCTGCTGAGGCAGTCGCTGCGGAGGCCGGGGCCCCGGAGGCCGCGCCCGAGAGCGACGAGGCGCCCGCCGCGGACGGCTTGGAGATCCCCAAGCAGCAGTCCGCGGAGGAAGCAGCGGACAATGAGGTCGGCGAAAGCGTCCGGAAGTAGATCTTCCGGATCCGACAAGGAACGAATACGTCCCCACGAGGGAAGGTGCCCCATGGGCTTCCTGGACAATTTGAAGGCCAAGCTGGCCCCTGCGAAGGAAAAGGCCGCAGACCTCGCGCAGCAGCACGGGGGCAAGATCGAGCAGGGCCTCGACAAGGCCGCTCAGGCGGTCGACTCCAAGACCAAGGGCAAGTACAGCAACCAGATCCAGTCCGGGACGGGCAAGGCCAAGAACGCCCTGGACCGTCTCTCCACGAAGGACGACGGCGGCACTGCGCCGCCTCCGCCGCCTGCTTCCTGAAGCTTCCGGCGCGATACGGGAACGGCCGCGGAACCATTTCGGTTCCGCGGCCCGTCACGGATCACCACCGCCCCATGGAAATTC
>NZ_JBSGZD010000311.1:0-9163 GCF_053610825.1 Streptomyces sp. NPDC054863
GTGCCATATGGCACCCGGGCCCCGAAGGAACTGCTACACCATCTGCCGGCTCTGTTACTGCGCCGGCCCTCTGTGTCTGCAGACCCGACCTGAAAGCCGTCGGGGGTGCAGGGATCGCGGTTGCTTGACCGGAGACCACCTCACTATCGATGTCCTGCGGTACCCGAGTTCAAGAATTCCACCCGGGCGATCCTGATGGCGCCTGGCTCCTCCGTTTCTTTCCCTCTTCGATCAATTACTCATCTACTGCTGGAACTGCTGGTACTACTGCTACTGCTTTTCTGCGTACTGCTCAGTGGCCAGAAAAAGCGCCACTCTCCGGCAGCCAGCCCCGTCACCCGTCCTGCATCTGCTCTGGCTTGGAACCCCACTGCCGAACTTCCCGGTGCGCGCGTCCGCAGCCGACGCCTTCACCGAGGTGCTGCTCACTGACTTCGCTGCTGAGTACTGCACTTGCGGGTACTGCATTTGCGGGTACTGCATTTGCGGGTACTGCACTTGTGTCAACTGCGGTACTGCTCATGGCGGCCCCTCATCACTGCGGGCCACCCGGTCCGGTCGTCAGCCCCGTCGCCGTCCTGCACAACCATGGCTTCGAAACTCCACCACCGCACCGTCCTGCGCACTGCAACTGCGGTTACTGCTGCCCGGCAGTTCGTTTCTGCCCGGCCCTGCTGTCTCTCTGGGCTACGAGAGAAACCATAACCACACCACCACCCGATGTCTACCCCGGCCGACATAGATTTCCGCGCGTCGGATGGAGAGATAGTCGGCCTCGCCCACGGAGAGTCACAGGGGCCGGGATTCCTGTTGAGCTGGGCTGCGGGTCGCGCGGCGGGTCCTGTTTGATGGGGGGATGAGTCGTGATGAGAGCAGTGGTGTGACGGACGTTCCCCGGTGGGAGCAGCGGTTTCGGGCGGCTCGCGTGTCGTTGCCCGAGTGGGCGGAGCAGGCTCCTGAGCGGGCGTTGTTCGTGTCCAACGCGACGGGGACGTTCGAGTTGTACGCCTGGGACCGGGAGAGCGGGGCCCAGCGGCAGGTGACGGACCGGGCCAACGGGACGACCGACGGGGTGCTGGCGCCGGACGGGGAATTCGTGTGGTGGTTCGACGACACCGACGGCGACGAGTTCGGGGTGTGGAAGCGGCAGCCGTTCGAGGGCGGGGCCGACGTGGTCGCCGTGGAGGGGCTCGCGGCTTCCTATCCGGCGGGGCTTGCGCTGGGGCTCGACGGGACCGTGGTCGTGGGGCGGTCGACCGATGAGGACGGGACGACCGTTCATGTCGTACGGGGGGTGGGTGAGGCCGCGGAGTCGGTGGAGGTCTACCGGCACCGGGAGTCCGCCGGGGTCGGGGACCTGAGTCATGACTCCACGCTGCTGGCCATCGAGCACACCGAGCACGGCGATGCCATGCATTCGTCGTTGCGGGTGCTGCGGGTGGCGGACGGCAGCACCGTCGCGGAGCTGGACGACAGCGAGGGCGGGACCAAGGAGCTCGGTCTTGAGGTGCTCGGGTTCTCGCCGGTGGACGGCGACAGCCGGCTGCTGGTGGGGCACCAGCGGCGGGGGCGTTGGGAGCCGATGATCTGGGACCCGGTGACGGGGGCCGAGACCGAGCTGGGGATCGATCTGCCGGGAGACGTCAGTGCGGACTGGTATCCGGACGGGTCGGCGCTGATCGTCGGGCACAGCTTCGAGGCGCGCGGGGAACTGTGGCGGTACGAGATCGAGGGCAGGGTGCTGACGCGGTTGGAGACGCCCGCGGGATCGGTTTCCGGGGCCACCGCGCGGCCCGACGGGTCCGTCGAGTACATGTGGTCGTCGGCCGCCGAGCCGCCTGTCGTACGGTCGACCAGCGGTGGCGTCGTGCTCGATCCGCCCGGGGCCAGGGCGCCGGCGTCCGTACCGGTCGAGACGGTGTGGGTGGACGGGCCCGGGGGGCGGATCCACGCGCTCGTACAGCGGCCCGGCGGCGAGGCGGGGGACGGGCCGTTCCCGACCGTCTTCGAGGTGCACGGGGGGCCGACGTGGCACGACAGCGACTCGTTCGCCGCCGGTCCTGCCGCCTGGGTCGACCACGGGTTCGCCGTCGTACGCGTCAACTACCGCGGTTCGACCGGGTACGGGCGGGAGTGGACCGACGCCCTCAAGCACCGGGTGGGGCTGATCGAGCTGGAGGACATCGAGGCCGTACGGGCCTGGGCCGTGGAGTCCTCTCTCGCCGACCCCGCGCGGATCGTGCTGTCCGGCGGGTCGTGGGGCGGATACCTGACGCTGCTCGGCATCGGTACGCAGCCAAAGGCGTGGGCGCTCGGGCTGGCCGCCGTGCCGGTCGCCGACTACATGACGGCGTACGAGGACGAGATGGAGGCCCTCAAGGCGCTGGACCGGACGCTGTTCGGAGGGACGCCCGAGGAGGTGCCGGAGCGGTTCCGCGTGTCGTCGCCGCTGACGTACGTCGACGACGTGAAGGCGCCCGTCTACATCTCGGCGGGCATGAACGACCCGCGCTGTCCGATCCGGCAGATCGACAACTACGTCGACCGGCTGGCGGCCCGCGGCGCCGTCCACGAGGTGTACCGGTACGACGCCGGACACGGCTCGCTCGTCGTCGAGGAGCGGATCAAGCAGGTGCGGCTGGAGATCGACTTCGTGCAGCGGCATTTGAAGGCGTAGCGGCTCCGCCCGGTTCGGGTTCCGGACTGCCCCGCCCTCCGGTGGGGCGGTCCGGGAACGTACCGTAGAAGCGTGTACCGGTTTCTGCTGACTCCGCGCTGGTGGGGGATCAACCTCTTCGTCGTGCTCGCCATCCCCTTCTGCATCTTCATGGGGTCCTGGCAGCTCGGCCGCTTCGAGGACCGGGTCGACTCGCACCGCAGTGCGGAGAAGGCCCCCGATCCCGCGAAGCAGGCCGCCGTGCCGCTGGAGGAGCTGCTGCCCGTCTCCATGGAGACTTCGGGCAAGCAGGCGAAGGTGAGCGGATGGTACGCGGAACAGCTCCTCGTGCCCGGGCGGAAGCTCGACGACCGGGACGGGTACTACGTCCTGGGGATGCTGAAGACCGCCAAGGGCGGGGGCAAGGGCCTGCCGGTCGTACGGGGCTGGGTCGCCGGGGATGCGCGCGGTGCCACCGCGCCGCCCGCGCCCACCGGCGAAGTCACCGTGACCGGGGCCCTCCAGGCCTCCGAGAACTCTCAGACGGACGGCGTGAACGCCTCCGGCGGGCTGCCGGACGGGCAGGTCGGAATGATCAGTTCCGCGACGCTCGTCAATCTCGTGCCGTACGGGGTGTACGACGCCTGGATCACGCAGAGCGCGAGCGAGGGCGGGCCGGAGGGCGGGCTGAAGGCGGTGCCCGCGGTGGCTCCGCAGGGCAGTGGGCTCGATCTGAAGGCGTTCCAGAACCTCGGGTACACCGGCGAGTGGTTCGTCTTCGCCGGGTTCGTGCTCTTCATGTGGTTCCGGCTGGCGCGGCGGGAGGCGGAGACCGCGCGGGACCTCGCGTTGGGGATTCCGACGGAGGACCTCGCGGAGGGAACCGCGGGAGGGACTGCTGCCGGGGCGCCCGGAGCTGCTGCCGGGGAAGCGTCAGGCCGGGCTGCCGAAGGGACCGCCGACGAAGCGTCCCGTCAGGCATCCGAGGGGACCGCCGAGGAAGCGTCCGGTCAGGCATCCGAAGGGACCGCCGACGAAGCGTCCGGTCAGGCATCCGAGGGGACCGCCGAGGAAGCGTCCGGTCAGGCATCCGAGGGGACCGCCGAGGAAGCGTCCGGTCAGGGCGCGTCCAGTACGCCCGTCCGGTAGATCGTTCCCGCGCACGCGTTGGGGATCGTGGCCTCCGCGCTCGGAGCGCCCGGTTCCGCCGTGTGTGTCACGGCGACCTTGCCGTCCTTCGGTTCGCCGTCCTCCGTACCCAGTTGCGTGGTCGCGCCGCCCGCGGGGGCCGTGCCGGCCTCGCCGCCCGTCTCGGGGACCTTGCCGCCCGTCTCGCCACCGCCCGCGGCGGCACCGCCGGCGTCCTGGCCGCCCGGCTCGCCACCGCCGTTGGTGGGCGTGGGGTCCGGGGACGCGCCCGTCTTGGGGCAGGTGTCCTGCGGGACCCAGGCGAACTTCACCTCGTACGCCGCCTCCGGCGGAAGCACCAGGCTGCGGGCCTCCTTCGCGGGGTCGGGCAGGCCTGCCGCCGGGTCCCCCGAGGTGTGCTCGACGACCTTGATGCGGGACTCGTCGGCGGCGCCCATCGCCTGGAAGTTCATGCTGCCGCCGCCGGGCACGGCGCACTCGACGCCGGACTTGTTGGCGATCCGGAAGGTGCCGTAGACCTTGCCCTGGGCGTCCGGGGCGCCGGTGGTCGCCTTGACGACCTCCAGCTGCTTGCCGTCGCAGGCGGGCTTCTCGGGCTTCGTCACGTCCTGTTCGTACGCCCCGGGGCCGTCGCCGCCACCGCTGTCGGTGCCGCTCTCGCCGGTGTTCGGGCTGCCCGACTCGGACTCCTTCTGCTTGCCTTCGGGGTCCTTGCCGCCGGGATCCTTGCCCGGATCCTTGCTCTGCGGGCCTTCGGTGTTCTGCTCGCCGCCGCCGGAACCCGCGTCCGTACCGCCGGACTCGATTCCCTCGGTGCTCTCGGAGTGGCCCGCGTTCGCCGAGTTGGCGGTGGCGGCGCCGCCGGACCGGGACACGTGCAGGAACGCCGGGACCGCGGTTCCTATCAGCAGGGCCGCCGCTGCCACCCCGACCACCGCCTGACGGCGCCTGGTGCGGCGGAGCGGGACGGCCCGGCGCAGGTGGTCGAGGGCGCCGTCGGAGGGCGCCAGGCCCTCCACCGCGCCGTGCATGAGGCGGCGGAGGGCGAGCTCGTCGGGGCTCAGGGCGGGGGCACCGGAGGGACCGGGAGGGCCGGAGGTGTCAGGGGTGCCGGGGGGCCCAGCGGCCGGGCCGTGGCCGGGGAGCGCTCCGCGAGTGCCGCCCCCGAAGGTGCCGCCCGTGGAGCCGGCTCCGAAGCCGCTTCCGTTCGTCGGCGGGTTCTCTCGCCCGTGGCGCTCTTCGCGCCCGTCGCGCCCGTCGTTCACAATCCGTTTTCCAGTCCGGTCGTATCTCGGCCCGTCCGGCCCGTACCGCGCATGGTGGTCGCGGCGATCACCGCGCCCGTGACGGTCGTTTCCGTACCCGTCCGGCCCGCCCGGCCCACCGGGTTCCACCGGCCCACCCGTGCTCCCGCCGTTGCTCCCGTTCATGCGGTCGCCTCCATCGCGACGCGCAGCGCCGCGATCCCGCGTGAACCGTACGCCTTCACCGACCCCAGCGATATTCCGAGGACCTCGGCGACCTGCGCCTCCGTCATGTCCGAGAAGTAGCGCAGGCTCAGCACCTCGCGCTGGCGCCGTTGCAGCCCGCGCATCGCCTTGATCAGCGCGTCCCGCTCCAGGCTGACGTACGCCCCCTCCTCGGCGGACGCCATGTCCGGCATCGGCTTGGAGAGGAGCTTGAGGCCGAGGATGCGGCGGCGCAGGGCAGAGCGCGAGAGGTTGACGACGGTCTGGCGGAGGTACGCGAGGGTCTTCTCGGGCTCCCGGACCCGCCCGCGAGTGCACCCGGATGAACGCCTCCTGCACGACGTCCTCGCAGGACGCGACGTCGTCGAGCAGCAGCGCCGCGAGCCCGAGCAGCGAGCGGTAGTGCGCACGGTAGGTCTCGGTCAGGTGGTCGACGGTGGTGCCCTCTGCCAGGGTCTTCTCGTCAGCGGCCACGAGCGCGGGCCCGTACGTCGAGGAGTCCAGTACCTGAGCAGACTGTTCCGGTACGAGGGCGGGCCCGGCCGACGTGACCGGCCCGTCCGACGCAAGCGGCCCGACCGACGTGACCGGCGAAACCGCCGTGACCGACGTGACCGACGTGACCGACGTGACCGGCGTGACCGAAGTGACCGGCGAAGCCGAAGTGATCGGCACGGTCGACGTGGCCGGCGCGCTCGACACGACCGGCGAAGCAGGCCGCGCCGCCGGCATGGGAGCGATCACCGGCATGCCGCCGGGCGCGCGGGACGTACGCCGCGGGCGCACTGACGCGCCGCGCAGCGAGACCGCCGTGATGTCGAGAACCTCTGCTGCCACACCTGTTGGACACGCTTCTCCCCGTCAGGGTTGTACGCGCAGGACGCCGCTTTTGACGGAGTGCTCGCCGGTGAATGCGATGCACTGATTCGCCCCATGCGTAACCGCCCCTCCCCATTGCCCCAATTTTCCCCCAGCAGAAGGGATCGCCGTGGCCTCTTCCGAGGGCGACAGAAGAGACGCCCCGCGCCCAACTGCCGGTTCCCACAAGGCCAGAGGCATTTTCCCCGATCCCCGGGCGGGACCGGTCACACCGCTGGCATCCCCGCCGCACATCCACCCCATGTGGCCCAGACCCGTTACCCATGCACAGGGTGTTCACAGATCCTACAAACAATTCCGGTCAGTTCGGCGCGAGTTCCGAAGCGATCAATTCGGCGATCTGCACCGTATTCAGGGCAGATCCCTTCCGCAGATTGTCGCCGCAGACGAAGAGTTCCAGCGCTTGGGGATCATCCATCGAGCGGCGCACCCTGCCGACCCACGTCGGATCGGTGCCGACCACGTCGGCGGGGGTGGGGAAATCGCCCGCGGCCGGATCGTCGAAGAGGACCACGCCGGGGGCGGTGGCGAGGATCTCCTCGGCCCGTCCGACGGTCACCTCGGACTCGAAGCGGGCGTGCACGGAGGCGGAGTGGACGCTGATCACGGGGACCCGTACGCAGGTCGCGGTGACCCGCAGTTCGGGCAGGCCGAGGATCTTGCGGGACTCGTCCCGGATCTTCAGCTCCTCGGACGACCACCCGCCGTCCGCCGGGGTGCCCACCCACGGCACGACGTTGAGCGCGAGCGGCGCCGGGAAGGGGCCGAGGTCGTCGCCGACCGTCCGCCGTACGCCGCCGGGGGTGGTGCCCGCGTCGGGCTCCCCCGCCAGCAGCGAGAGCTGGGCGCGCAGGGTGTCGATGCCGCGCTGTCCCGCGCCGCTGGCCGCCTGGTACGAGGAGACGACGAGCTCGGTGAGCCCGAACTCGGCGTGCAGGGCGCCGAGCGCCACGATCATCGACAGGGTGGTGCAGTTGGGGGTCGCGACGATGCCCCGCGGACGCACCCGCGCACAGTGCGGGTTGACCTCGGGGACGACCAGCGGCACGTCCGCCCTGGCCCGGAAGGCGGCGGAGTTGTCCACCACGACCGCGCCCTTGGCGACGGCGACCGGCGCCCACTGCGCGGCCACCTCGTCGGGCACGTCGAACAGCGCGACGTCGACACCCTCCAGGGCCTCTTCGCTCAGCGCCACGACCTCGACCTGCTCGCCGCGCACGGCCAGCGCGGAGCCGGCCGTGCGCGGGGAGGACAGGAGTCGGATCTCGCCCCAGACGTCGGCGTGCTGCGACAGGATCTGGAGCATGACCCGGCCGACCGCCCCGGTCGCCCCGACGACCGCGAGCGTCGGCTTGTCGGTCACCTTCCGGTGCCTCCGTAGACCACGGCCTCGTCGGACTCCGTGTCGAGCCCGAAGGCCGTGTGCACGGCGCGTACGGCCTCGTTGACGTCGTCGGCGCGGGTGACGACCGAGATGCGGATCTCGGAGGTCGAGATCAGCTCGATGTTCACGCCCGCGTCGGACAGGGCCTCGAAGAAGCCCGCCGTGACGCCGGGGTTGGTCTTCATGCCCGCGCCGACCAGGGAGATCTTGCCGATCTGGTCGTCGTAGCGCAGCGAGTCGTAGCCGACGAGCGCACGCGCCTTCTCCAGCGCGTCGGTGGCCTTGCGGCCCTCGGTCTTCGGCAGCGTGAAGGAGATGTCGGTCAGCCCGGTCGACGCCGCCGACACGTTCTGCACGATCATGTCGATGTTGATCTCGGCGTCCGCGATGGCGCGGAAAATCGCCGCGGCCTCGCCCGGCTTGTCCGGCACTCCGACGACCGTGACCTTGGCCTCGGACACGTCGTGGGCGACTCCGGAGATGATGGCCTGCTCCACCTGCTGGTCCCCTTGCGGCTCGTTGCTTACCCACGTCCCGCGCAGCCCCGAGAAGGACGACCGCACGTGGATCGGGATGTTGTATCGGCGTGCGTACTCCACGCAGCGGTGCAGCAGCACCTTGGAGCCGGAGGCGGCGAGCTCCAGCATGTCCTCGAAGGAGATCCAGTCGATCTTCTTCGCCTTCTTCACCACGCGCGGGTCGGCGGTGAACACGCCGTCCACGTCGGTGTAGATCTCGCAGACCTCGGCGTCGAGGGCCGCCGCCAGCGCGACGGCGGTCGTGTCCGAGCCGCCGCGGCCCAGCGTGGTGATGTCCTTCTTGTCCTGGGACACGCCCTGGAAGCCGGCGACGATCGCGATGTTGCCCTCGTCGAGCGCGGTACGAATCCGCCCCGGCGTGACATCGATGATGCGCGCCTTGTTGTGGACCGAGTCGGTGATGACGCCGGCCTGGCTGCCCGTGAAGGACTGGGCCTCGTGGCCCAGGTTTTTGATCGCCATGGCCAGCAGGGCCATGGAGATCCGCTCTCCTGCGGTCAGCAGCATGTCGAATTCGCGACCGGCAGGAATCGGAGATACCTGTCCGGCGAGGTCGATCAGCTCATCCGTGGTGTCGCCCATCGCGGACACCACGACAACGACCTGATGGCCGTTCTTCTTGGCATCCACGATCCGCTTGGCGACACGCTTGATGCCCTCGGCATCGGCGACGGAGGAGCCTCCGTACTTCTGCACGACAAGGCCCACGTGCGCTCCTCGTTAGTCCATGGCGGCAGTTCATTACTGCGCTCGGGTCAGTTTAACGAGCAGGCCGGTCACGCCGGGCGGGTATCGCATCGTGAGACATCTCGCTCACCCACTGGTCCCGCCCGTCGTCCTGCCTGCTCGACGGGGATGCTGCCCCGCTCCTGGATGCGTACGCGGAAGGTGTGCCGGGTCACACGCGAACCCGGCGGGGACGCCGGACGGCGCCGCGGCCCGCCGCACCGTCCTCGCGTCGGCCGAAGGGCTTTGCGGTACGGGGACGGGGGCGGCCCGCCCGCGGGCGGCGCCCCCCCCCCCCCACCCCCCCAGGGACGACCGGCGGAGGAGGCCCCCCCCCCCCCACCACAGACCCACCACCCCC
>NZ_JBSGZD010000312.1:0-9115 GCF_053610825.1 Streptomyces sp. NPDC054863
GCGTTTCCGACTCTATCAGACCGTTTCCGTTCCGATTTCCTCGGCGCTTTCCAGGTTCTTCGCTTTCGCGTTTTCCCTTTCCGGCGGTTCCGACTCTATCAGATCCTTTCGGGCCTGATTCCCAGTCAGCGGGGTTTGTCTTTGCGGCCGTTGGGCCGTTCCGACGAGTGAGATATTAGCGGATTCCTGGGCCCCGATGCCAATCGGGGTGCGTCCTCTCGAACGCGGATTCCTCATTTCGCAAAAGCACACGTCGAGACAGTGCGACGGAGTGTCGCCTGCTCAAGTGGTTGGTGCGGAATGACTGTCCGGGGACCGACCGGGGTCAGTACTCACAGTCGGACAGCTCGGAGAACATTACGTATCCGTTAATCGTGTGTCAACCCCGGGGTGGGGGGCTACGGTGGGCCGCATGACTACGCGTACGTGCACCCTCTGCTGGTGGGCCGCCTGACGGCGGCCACGCACACGTATGCACCCACGGCCGCCGCTTCGGCGGCCGTTTGCGTATCTCCCTCCGGGAGGTCGGTCGCCGGTGGTGGCGGCCTCGACCAGGAGGAGAAGAGAGATGACGCGGATCTTCAGCGGGATTCAGCCGACCGGGCACATGACCTTGGGGAACTACCTCGGCGCAGTGCGGCGGTGGGCCGAGGTGGATCAGCACCGGGGCGAGGCACTGTTCTGTGTGGTGGACCTGCACGCGCTGACCGTGGAACACGAGCCGGCGCGCCTGCTGCGGCTCAGCCGGCAGGCCGCGACGCTCCTGCTGGCAACAGGGCTCGATCCGGCGGTGTGCACCTTGTTCGTGCAGAGCCATGTCGACGAGCATGCGCGGCTGTCGTACGTACTGGAGTGCACGGCCTCGGACGGGGAGGTGCGGCGGATGATCCAGTACAAGGAGAAGAGTGCGAAGGCGCAGGCGGCCGGGGAGAGCGTGCGGCTGTCGCTGCTGACGTATCCGGTGCTGATGGCGGCGGACATCCTCGCCCACGGGGCGGACGAGGTGCCGGTGGGGGACGACCAGACGCAGCACGTCGAGCTGACGCGGGACCTGGCGATGCGGTTCAACCAGCGGTACGGGCAGACCTTCGTGGTGCCCAGGGCGACCAAACCGGAGGTTGCGGCGCGGGTCATGGACCTTCAGGACCCGACTTCCAAGATGGGGAAGACGAGTGCGAGTGGGGGCGGGGTCGTCTTCCTGCTGGACGAGCCCGATGTCGTACGGAAGAAGGTCATGCGGGCGGTGACCGACAGCGGGGCCGGGGTGGAGTACGACCGGGAGGGGCGGCCCGGGGCTGCGAATCTGCTCGATGTGCTGGCGGCCTGTACGGGTGGGAACCCGGAAGGGCTGGCCGGCGAATACCAGTCGTACGGAGCGCTCAAGAAGGACACGGCGGAGGCGGTGGAGGAGGTGCTGCGGCCGGTGCGTGAGCGGCACGCGGAGCTGGCGGCGGACGGCGGATATGTGGACGAGGTACTGAGGAAGGGGGCGGAGCAGGCACGGGCGATGGCCCGGCCCACCGTGGATGCGGCGTACCGGGCCATCGGGTTGTTGCCTGCGGGATGAGGTGCGGGGAGGTCCGCGGTGGCCGGGGTGGCAGGTTGCCGGGGGTGTCCGGGTGAGGGTCAGCCGTTGCCGGTGGCCAGTTCGCGGCTGCGGTCGCGGGCGGCTTCCAGGGCGGCGATGAGGGCGGCGCGCACCCCGTGGTTCTCCAGCTCGCGGATGGCGCTGATGGTGGTGCCGGCCGGGGAGGTGACGGCTTCGCGGAGCTTCACGGGGTGCTCGCCGCTGTCGCGGAGCATGACCGCGGCGCCGATGGCGGCCTGGACGATCAGGTCGTGGGCCTGGGCGCGGGGCAGGCCGAGGAGAATCCCCGCGTCGGTCATGGCCTCGACGAGGAAGTAGAAGTACGCCGGGCCCGAACCGGAGAGGGCGGTGGCCGCGTCCTGCTGGGACTCGGGGACCCGGAGGGTCTTGCCGACGCCGCCGAAGATCTCCTCGGCGTGGGCGAGGTGGGCGGCCGTCGCGTGACTGCCTGCCGAGATGACGGACATGGCCTCGTCGACGAGCGCGGGAGTGTTCGTCATGACGCGGACCACGGGGGTGCCGGTGGCGAGACGTTCCTCGAAGAAGGAGGTGGGGATGCCGGCGGCGCCGCTGATGACCAGGCGGTCGGCAGGGACGTGCGGGGCGAGCTCGTCCAGGAGCTTGCCCATGTCCTGGGGCTTCACGGTGAGGATGAGGGTGTCGGCGCGCTTGGCGGCTTCGGCGTTGGAGACGGACTCGACGCCGTAGCGGGTGCAGAGCTCGTCGGCGCGTTCGCTGCGGCGGGCGGTGACCAGGAGGTCCGCCGGGCGGCGACCGCCGCGGATCATCCCGCTGAGGAGGGCTTCGCCGATCTTTCCGGTGCCGAGGACCGCGACGGTCTTCGGGGCGGGAGCGTCGGGTGTGGCGGTGTGCGTTGCGGCTGTCTGCTGGGTCATGCGGGACACCCTCCGGGGAGGTGGAGCTCGGGTACGTGCACATCCTTGCACCGGGACGGGTGGGGATGGCGGGGTGTCCGAGGGGTGGGAGGGGGTCAGGGGGTGCGGCGGCGGAGGGTGGCGGCGCCGAGGCAGAGGACCAGGAGGGCCACTGCGGCGACGATCGAGGTGGAGCGGACGAAAGCGGCCGTGATCTCGGTGTGGGTGCGGATCTCGTTCATCGCGTCCACCGCGTACGACATGGGGAGGACCGTGGAGATCGCCTCCAGGACGGGCTGCATGGAGGCGCGCGGGGTGAACAGGCCGCAGAGGAGCAGCTGCGGGAAGATCACCACCGGCATGAACTGGACCGCCTGGAACTCCGAGGCCGCGAAGGCCGAGACGAAGAGGCCGAGGGCCGTGCCGAGGAGGGCGTCCAGGAGGGCCACCAGGAGGAGCAGCCAGGGGGAGCCCACGACGTCCAGGCCCAGTAGCCAGACCGCGAGTGCGGTGGTGAGAGCGGCCTGGATCAGCGCCAGCAGGGAGAAGGCGAGCGCGTAGCCGCCGATCAGTTCGGTCTTGCCGAGGGGCATGGCGAGGAGGCGTTCGAGGGTTCCGCCGGTGCGTTCGCGGAGGGTGGCGATGGAGGTCACCAGGAACATGGTGACCAGGGGGAAGATGCCGAGGAGTGAGGCTCCCACGGCGTCGAAGGGGCCTGTTCCTCCGCCCGCTCCCCCGCCGCTTCCCTGGCCCGGTGGGGCCGGTGTGTCGAAGACGAAGCGGAGGAGCGTGATCATCACTGCCGGGACCAGGAGCATCAGGGCCGTCGCGCGGGGGTCGTGGCGCAGTTGGCGCAGTACGCGGGCTGCGGTGGTGAGGGTGCGGTGGGGGGACATGGGGGCCCCTTCGGGGTGGGGTGGGGTGGGGTTATGCGGTGTTGACCAGGTGGAGGAAGGCTTCCTCGACCGTGTCGGTGTGGGTACGGGCGCGGAGGGCGGCCGGGGTGTCCTGCGCGAGGATCCGGCCTTCACGCATGAGGAGGAGGCGGTCGCAGCGTTCGGCCTCGTCCATGACGTGGGAGGAGATCAGGAGGGTGGTGCCGCGGTGGGCGGCGAGGGCGTGGAAGAGGTCCCAGAGGTCGCGGCGCAGGACCGGGTCCAGGCCGACCGTCGGCTCGTCGAGGACGAGCAGTTCCGGGGTGCCGAGGAGCGCCACGGCGAGTGAGACGCGGCTGCGTTGGCCGCCGGAGAGGTTGCCCGTGAGGGCGTCGGCGTGGGTGGTGAGGTCGACGTCGGCGAGGGCGCGGGTGACGGACTCGTGGCGGCGGTCGGCGGCGGCTCGGCCGGGGGTGAGGATCGCGGCGAAGTACGCGAGGTTCTGGTGGACCGTCAAGTCGTCGTAGACGGACGGGGATTGGGTGACGTATCCGATGCGGGAGCGGAGGGTTGCGTGCCCTGCGGGCAGGCCCAGGACGGTGAGAGTGCCGGTGACCTTGGCCTGCGTGCCCACTACAGCGCGCAGCAGGGTGGATTTGCCGCAGCCGGAAGGGCCCAGGAGGCCGGTGATCCGGGCCGCCGGGATGGCGAAGGTCAGGTCGTGGAGGACGGGGCGGGGGCCGCGGGTGACGGTGAGGGAGTCGGCGGAGAGGGCGGGGGGTGGTGGGGCGGACGGGGTGGTGGCGTCCCGGGCGGCGGCGGTGTTTGCGGGGTGGGGGTTTGTTGGGGGGTGGGGGGTGATCATGGTGGGCTCCAGGGTTTATTCATCACTTGATGAATTGTGCGCTCGTGGCGGGGCGGCGTCAAGGACTGGAGGGGTGTGCCGAGGGGGCGGGCGGGGGGGTGTGCCGAGGGGCGGGCGGGGGTGTGGGAGGGGTCGCTGTTCAGTGCGGCGGTAGGGGGGCGGCTGTACGGAGGACCTCGTACCGATTACGACCGGGAACGCGGGGGCGGGGGGGGCGGGGGCGGTGTGCGGGCGGGGGGAGGCGGAGTGCGGTGTCCGAGCAGGGGGCGGTGTGCGGGGTGCGAGCGGGGGGGCTCGGGCGCGGCCGGTGGCGGCTGGTGCCGGGCACAGTGCGGTCAATGTGCGGGCGGGGGCGGGGCCGAGGTGTTGCGGGTGTTGCGGGTGCTGCCCGGGGGTGTGGCTGGTGGCTGGTGGTGTTCGTCGCGCTGCTGCCCGGCGTACTCGGGGTGCTTCCGGTGGTGGTGCTGGCCGGGGGGGGGGGGAGCTGGTGCCGAGGGCTCGTGCCGGGGCCGAGGGCTCGTGCCGGAGCCGGGGCCTCGTGCCGGAGCCGGGGGTGGGAGCTGGTGCCGAGGGCTCGTGCGGGAGCCGGGGCCCGTGCCGGAGCCGGAGGCTCGTGGCGGGGCCGGGGTGGGTTCAGGGGTGGGGGTGGGTTCGGGGGTTGTTTCGTGCTTCTGATGTGGGTGGTGCTCAGTGGGGGGCGCGGGCTACGTGGAGTTCGACCACGTACGGCTCTTCGATCCGGCCTGACGGGAAGGTTCTGAAGAGTTCGGTGCGCTCCTGGGCCAGGAAGCGGTCGGTGGATTCCGGGTCGTGGATCAGGAACGCCGAGTGGGTTCTGAGGTTCGCCAGGTGGTCGTCGACGGAGATGCGGCGGCTCCAGGGGACCTCTCTGGTCAGGAAGTTCAGGCCGCCGGTGTTGTGGCTGATGCGGTTCTTCATGTTGCCGTGGGCGCTCATTGGGGTGGTTGTGCTCAGCCGGGTGGGAGTGCTCGGTTTGGTGTCGGCGAAGAAGGTGCGGAGGCGGGTGTCCTGGTCGGCGACCCACTGCGTGGTGTCGTCCAGGACGTTCCACCAGAGGGCGAGCGCGCCGCCGGGGCGCAGGACGCGCATCGCTTCCGGGGCGGAGAGCGCGGCGTCGGTCCAGTGCCAGGCCTGGGCGTACGTAATGAAGTCGGCGGAGGCGGTGGCGAGGGGGAGATGGTTGCCGTCGCCACGGACGAGCGGGACGTCGGGGAGGGCGCGGCGGAACTCGGCGGCCATGCCGTCGCCCGGTTCGACGGCGATCGGGCGGGCGCCGCGGGCGACGAGCACGGCGGTTCCGATGCCGGTGCCGGCGCCGATGTCGGCCACGCGGGCGCCGGAGAGGGGGCGGCCGGCCAGTTCCTCGACGGCGTCCAGGAGGGCGGGGGGGTACGTGGGGCGGTGGGCGGCGTAGCTGGCCGCTGCGGCGTTGAAGGAGTGGGCGCGGGACTTGAAATGGGCGCGGGCGTCAGGGTGGGCGGGGGCGGTGGGGTGGGGGTGGGAGCGGGCGTTGGGGTGGGCGTCGGGTCCTTGCTCTGGTTCGGCGTCTGCTTGGGGTTCGGAAGGGTGGGGGGTTGTGGCCATGAGGCCATCCTGGCCTTCGGGGTGATCTGTGGGGAGGGCTTGGGGCGGCCGACGGGGCGGGGCCGCGGGCTCCGGGGGCGTGGCGGGTGGGGCTCTCGCGTTACTTGCGCTTGGGCTTCTTCTTGCGGGCGGCAGGGTTGCCCGTACGGGAGCCTCGGCGGCGTTCGTACTGCGTGAGGGCCGTCTCGTACTCCGTACGGTGCAGCTTCTCGCCGGGGGCTTCGGTCAGGGAGCGGAAGAAGTACGCGAGGAGCGAGCCGACGAAGCCGATGGTCTTCAGGCTGCGGAGGGACTGCTCGCGGGCCGGGTCCGCGGGGCGGGCCGAGAAGCCCTCCCAGGTCTTGCGGAACGCGATGGCGCTGCAGATCGCGAACATCACCACGACGAGCATGCCGACGATGCCGCCGACGTCCGCGATCTGGAGGCCCTGGTAGGCGAAGCGGAGGAGGAGGCAGCCGGCGACCGCTGCGGCGATCGAGCCGATCGATGCGCCTGCGCGGCGCAGGGCGTAGCCGTTGTCGTGGTGCAGCCAGGTCGTACCGAAGAAGCGGAGGGGCTCGGGCTGGGGGCCGGCCGGGGTGGTGGGGGCGTCGGCGTCGGAGTTCTGGGGGTTCTCGCTCACGGGGTCGATTATCCCCGGGGTGGGTGGAGGGGGCGCGGGTGAGAGTCCGGGGGTGGGGCTGGGTGTGGTGAGGGGGCCGTTGTGTTCGTCCTTCTTCCCGGGGAGGCGGCGTGGGTGAGTAGGGGGTTGTCGGTGGCTGGGGCGGTGGAGGGGGGCGGTGGAGGGGGGGGAGTTGGTGCCGGCTCGTGGGAGGGGACGTTTGGGTGTGGAGTCTGTGGGGGCAGGACGTGCCGGAGCGGAACATGGGTGCTCAGGGGGAAAGTTGAGGGCACCGTTGGGGGTGGGGCATTCCGGTTTTGGGGGCTTGGGGGGCTCGTGCGTTCTAGGGTGAGGGGACCACGCACTTCTCCCGGTGAGGGAGTCGAAGGGAGCTGAGCCGTGTCGCTCGCGGCGGACGATCCCCAGTTCATCGGGGACTACCGGCTCCTCGGCCGGCTCGGTACCGGTGGCATGGGCACCGTTTTTCTCGGCCGGTCCCCGTCCGGCCGCGAGGTCGCCGTCAAGGTGATCCACGAGCAGTACTCCGCCGATCCCGACTTCCGGACCCGTTTCCGGCAGGAGATCGCCGCCGCGAGGAGGGTGAGCGGGGCTTTCACCGCGGCCGTCCTGGATGCCGATCCCGATGCCGTACGGCCGTGGATGGCGACCCAGTACGTACCGGGGCCGACCCTTGCCGAGCGACTGGACGAGCAGGGGCCGCTGGCGGAGGGGGAGTTGAGGCTGCTGGCTCTCGGGCTCGTCGAGGCGTTGCGGGACATCCATCGCGTCGGCGTCGTACATCGCGATCTCAAGCCCGCCAACGTACTCATGGCCCACGACGGGCCCCGTGTCATCGACTTCGGCGTCTCGCGGGCCGTCGGCAACCGTACGCTGACCGTCACCGGGCACGTGATGGGCACTCCGCCGTTCATGTCGCCCGAACAGCTCAACAGCCCCCGCACCATCGGCCCCGCATCCGACGTCTTCTCGCTCGCCACACTGCTGGTGTACGCGGCCGTGGGGCGCGGCCCGTTCGACGCGGACAGCCCCTACATGACGGCGTATCAGGTGGTCCACGAGCAGCCCGTGCTCGACGGCGTGCGCGAGCCGCTGCGCGGGATCCTGGAGTACTGCCTGGTCAAGGATCCACAGGACCGGCCGGACACGGATGAGCTGGCCATGCTGTTGCGGAGGTGGACGCCCGCAACCGCCCCCGTGGAGGGCGCAGATGCGGGGGTGGGGGCTGGGGCTGGGGCGGGGGCTGGGGCGGGGGCTGGGGCGAGGGCTGGTGCGGAGTCCGGTGCGGATACTGGTGCCGATCCCGGTGCCGATACCCACACCGTCGTCGTTCGCCGTGGGGTCCCCGGCGGCGACCATCCCACGCCGCCGCCCCGCGCACCCCGCGTCCGGTTCCGGCTCTCGCGTCGCGTTCGTATCGGCTCCGCCGCCGTGCTTCTGATCGCGCTCGGGGTCGGGGGGCTCGCGCTGGTCCTCCACTCCCCCGGCGGGTCGGCCTCGGGGCCCTCCGGCACGAGCAGTGCGGACGGCGAGAAGCCGCCGTCCGGGCGGCGTTCCTGGCAGACCGCGCTGCCCACCGCCGCCAACGCGTGGGGGCCCTTCGAGGGGGCTCGCTGCACCGTGTCCGGAGCCGCCGTGCACTGCGGCGGACCCCACCTCAGGGCCGTGCGGCTGGATGCCGCCACGGGTTCCACCGTGTGGCGCGCGCCGGAGCCGCCGACCGCCCCCGGCACCCAGGAGGTCAACGACTCCTCCCCTTCCGAGGCCGCCGCCAAGGGCGCGGTGGTCTTCGTCGTCGAGACCGTGTCGGACTCGGCCCGGCGGCTCACCGCCCTCGACACCCGGGACGGCCACCGCCTCTGGCACCGGCCCGCCGGCGGCTACGCACCGCCCGCCGTCCTCGGCGGACTCGTCGTCGTCCCCGACGCCGCCCAGCGCAGCGTCGTCGCCCGCGACACCGCCACCGGCGCCACCCGCTGGACCACCCGGAACCCGGCCGGGCAGGCCTGCTCCCCGTTCGTCGTCGAAGGGCAGTTGTACGGGTCCTGCACGAGCCCCGACGACGGCGCCGCGCCCCGGAGTTACGTCCGTTACGCGAGCGGCGACGGCAGGCCGGCCGGCCTGGTGACCCGGGGCCGGGACCACGAACTCCTCGGGATGGACAAGGGGCTGCTGGTCTTCGCCAAGTGGGAGCGGTTCGGCGACGCCGCCCCGCACGCCAACCACGAGGGGAGCTTCTCCTCGCTCCTCCTGGTCGACCCCACCGGCACCCGCGCCCCGCGCACCCTCGCCCTGGCGGGCACGCCGAAGGGGCGTCCGGTCCTGCTCCACGGCGCCGTCTACTTCGTGCACCACTGGGGCACGGTCTCCGCGTACGACGCCCGGGGCGGCGGCCTCCGCTGGCGGAAGGAGGCGGGGGTGCGGGGGCTGGGCGTCCCGGAGACCGACCGCGAGGGCGCCACCCTGTTCCTGCCGAGCCTCAGCGGGCGGGTGCTCGCGCTCAACTCCCGTACGGGCAAGGAGATGTGGCGCTCGGCGCACCGGAGCACTCCGCCCGCCGCGTACCACGACACGACGGTCCTGCTCGCGGGCGGATCGCTGGTCGTCACCGGTACGAGCGGTGAGGTCTTCTCCTTCGACCCGGCGGATCCGGCGCTGCGGCCGGGGGGCGGGGAAGCGGGCCGGGAC
>NZ_JBSGZD010000313.1:0-9090 GCF_053610825.1 Streptomyces sp. NPDC054863
CTGACGAACGGCCGGGCACGTCACTCTGGTACGCCCGCGGCACCGTCACTCCCGCGGCACCGCCACTCCCGCGGCACCGCCACTCCCGCGACACTGTCACGCCCGCGGCACCGCTTCCACCGCGAAGTGCGCGTGCAGAGAGCGCCGGTGGTCGACCTCGCGCGACGGGCCGGTGAGAGTGACCCGCGCCGTCAGCCGCCGGTCGGTGCTCGACGCGCTCAACCGCAGCTCCAGCTCCCCGGGCTCGACGAGCCGCCGGCCCGCACGCCCGGTGAAGGACGCGAGGTCGGCAGGCACGCGCACCCGGACCCGTACGGCTTCGTCCGGCGCCAGTTCCGGCAGGCGCAGGTAGCCGACGAGCCGCTGCACCGGCTGCACCACGGACGCGACCGGGTCGTGCAGATACAGCTGGACAACCTCGGTCCCGGGCAGCGCGCCCGTGTTGCGCACGGTGCAGGCGAGCTCGAACTCGCCGTCGGTGGCGGCGAGTTGGCTGCCCACCTCCAGCTCGCTCCAGCTGAACGTGGTGTACGTCAGCCCGTGGCCGAAGCCGAAGGCCGGGGTCGGGTCGAGGTTCGAGACCTCGGTGGCCCGGCCCAGGCGGGGAGCGAGATACGTGGACGGCTGCGCACCCGGCCCGCCGGGCACGCTGACGGGCAGCCGCCCGGAGGGACGTACCCGCCCGCTGAGCACACCGGCCAGGGCGGTCGAGCCCTCCTCGCCGGGGAAGAAGGTCTGCACCAGTGCCGCGCTCTCGCGGGCCGCGCGCCCCAGAGCGTACGGCCGCCCCGCGAGCAGCGTCACGACGACCGCTGTGCCGGTGTCCAGGAGCACGTCGAGGAGCTGTTCCTGGGCGCCCGGCAGGGAGAGGGACGCGGCGTCGCAGCCCTCGCCGCTGGTGCCGCGCCCGAAGAGTCCGGCCCGGTCGCCGAGCGCGGCGACGACCAGATCGGCCCCGCGTGCCAGGTCGACGGCGGCCGCGAAGCCCTCGGTCCCGTGGGTGTCCGCCTCGGCGAGACCGGACGCGGTGACGACCTCGCTGTGCGGGAACTCGGCGGTCAACGCCTCGTACAGGGTGGGGAGTCGGATGCCGTGCGGGGTGCCGGGGGTACGGCTGCCGACGTGCACCGGGAACGAGTAGCAGCCGAGCACGGCCATCGGGGTGTCGGCGTTGGGGCCGATCACGGCGATGCGGGCCGGAGCGGCGGGCGCCAGCGGCAGGGTGCCGTCGTTGGCGAGCAGCACCACCGATTCCTCGGCGACCTGGCGGGCCAGCGCGCGGTGGGGCGCGGTGTCCAGGTCGACGCTGCCGCGCACGCTCTCGGCGCCGACCGACGCCAGGGCGGGCGGGGTGGGGTCCCAGCCCTCGTCCAGCAGCCCCAGCTCGATCTTCTGGACGAGGACCCGGCGGGCCGCGCGGTCCACGAGGGATTCCGGTACGGAGCCGTCGGCGACCGCCTTGCGCAGGGGCGCGCCGAACGTCTTCACCGTGGGCAGTTCGACGTCGACGCCGGCGGCGAGCGCGGCGCCCGCCGCCTCGCCGAAGGTGCCGGCCACGCCGTGCAGCGCCTTGAGGAACGCGATGCCGAAGTAGTCCGCGACGACGGTCCCTTCGAAGCCCCAGGTCTCCCGCAGCAGCCCGGTCAGCAGCGGCTCGTCGGCGGCGGACGGCACGCCGTCGATGTCGGTGTAGGCGTGCATCACGGACCGTACGCCGCTCTCGCGCACGGCCATCTCGAACGGCGGGAGCACCACGTCGGCGAGTTCCCGCGCGCCCATGGACACCGGGGCGAGATTGCGTCCGGCGCGCGAGGCGGAGTATCCGGCGAAGTGTTTGAGCGTGGCGACGATCCCGGCCGACTCCAGGCCCCGTACGTACGCGCCGGCGACCGTGCCGACGAGGTAGGGGTCCTCGCCGATGGTCTCCTCGACGCGCCCCCAGCGGGCGTCGCGCACCACGTCCAGGACCGGGGCGAGTCCCTGGTGCACGCCGACCGAGCGCAGGTCGCGGCCGATCGCCTCGGCCATCCGCCGTACCAGGTCCGGATCGAACGTGGCGCCCCAGGCGGGCGGGACGGGGTACGCGGTGGCGCCCCATGCGGCGAATCCGGCCAGGCACTCCTCATGCGCGAGCGCCGGGATCCCGAACCGGTTCGCCGCCATGATGCGGCGCTGGGTGCGGGCCAGGGACAGGGCGCCGAGGGCGGGGTCGACGGGCGCCGTGCCGAACGGGCGGGTCAACTGGCCGAGCCCGTACGGAAGCAGCTCGTCGAGGTCGACCGGCTCCTCCATGTCGTGCTGGTGCGGGGCGACGTCGCCGCCCTCGGCGGACGCGCCCACCCACACGCCGTAGAGCTGGGCGGTCTTCTCCTCCAGGGTCATCTCGGCGAGCAGTGCGTCGGCACGGGCCCCGGCACTGCGGCGCGCGTCGCGCCAGGGCGGCACGCGCGCCGCATCGGTCTCCGCGGCCAGGCCGGTCTCTGCGGCCAGGCCGGTCTCTTCGGTCAGTCCGGTCTCTTCGGCCAGGTCGCCTTCTTCGGCCGGTACGGCCATGTGGTCGCTCACTTTCCTCCGACCCCCATCAGCCCCTGGACCAGGGCACGACGGGCGAACAGGTAGACGATCAGGATGGGCAGCATGGACAGCACCACCGCGGCGAGCAGGCCCGGGATGTCGACGCCGTGTTCCGTCTGGAAGTCGTAGAGACCCATGGTGATGACCTTGGTGCTCGCGGACTGGGTGAGGACCAGCGGGAAGAGGAAGCCGTTCCACGCCTGGAGGGCGGAGAAGACGACGATCGTGGACAGGCCGCCGCGGGAGAGCGGAAGCACCAGGCCGAAGAAGATCCGCCGCGGCGACGCGCCGTCCACCGTCATCGCCTCGTACAGCTCCGGGGTGATGTCGCGCATCGACCCGGTCAGGATGAGGGTGCACACGGGCATCGCGAACGCGGCCGTCGGCAGGATGACGCCGATCAGGTTGTCGTAGAGTCCCGCCTCGCTGATCACGTAGAACATCGGGACGATGACGGCCTGCGCGGGGATCGCGAGGCCGAGCAGGAACAGCCGGAAGACGCCGCTGATCGGCCGGCCCCGGCCCCGTACGATCGCGTAGGCCAGCGGCGGCACGAGCAGCAGGACGAGGCCGACCACGCAGACGGTGACGACGACGGTGTTGACGAAGTACTGGCCGAAGCCGTTGCTGAAGACATTGAGGTAGTTGTCGAGCGTGAAGTGTTCCGGCAGGGACAGGGGGCCGCCGGCGCCGTAGCCGGCGCGCGTCTGGAACGCGGCGACCAGCATCACGTACAAGGGCAGCCCGACCACGAACAGCCAGATCAACGACCCGAATCCGGCAAGGTAGTTGGGCCGTTCGCGACGGCGTGGCCGCGTTATGGCGGGTGTCGCCGTCCGGGTCTCGACGGGTGTCACAGGCCCTCCATCGTGCTGCGCATCTTGTCGTAGCCCGACAGGCGCACCATGGCCAGCGAGATGACCGTGGCGACGAGGACCAGGAGCAGCCCGATGGCGGACGCCGTCCCGTAGTCGAAGCTCTTGAAGGCCTTCTGGTACATGTAGTACGCGCTGATGGTGGTGTCCGTGCCGGGGCCGCCCTGGGTGAGGATCAGGACGGTGTCGAAGGTGGTGAGGCCGCCGACCACCATCAGGATCGTCGAGGTGATGATGCTGTTGCGCAACTGCGGCAGGGTGATGTGGAAGAACTGGCGGACGGTGCCCGCGCCGTCGATCTGCGCGGCCTGGTAAAGGACCTGGGGGATGGCGCGGGCGGCGCCCTGGTAGATCAGCGTGTGCAGCGGGGTGAACTGCCAGGTGCTGACGAGGACGAGCACGCCGATCGCGCCGGCCTGGTGGCCGAAGAGGTTGCCGTCGCCGAACAGCCAGGCGGCCTGCGACGGTACGCCGAAGTTCGGGTCGAGGACCGCCCGCCACAGTACGGCGACGGCGGCCACCGACAGCAGCAGCGGTACGAAGTAGAGGGCGGACAGGACGGCCCGGTTGCGCTGGTGGCCGGCCGCCCAGACACCGAGGAGCAGGCTCAGCGGGGTCTGGACGGCGACACCGAGCACGGTCAGCAGGACGCTCAGCCCCAGGCTCTTGAGCAGGACCGGATCCTCGAACAGCTTCTTCCAGTTGTCGAGCCCGGCGAACTCCGGGTCGCTCAGGCCGTTCCACGTCGCGAACGAGAGAACGGCGACCAGTACGAGGGGCACGAGGGCGAACAGTCCGAAGAAGATCGCGGCGGGGACCGCCCAGCCGAAGCCGGGACGGCCCACCCCGGCCGCGTCGCCCCGGCCCGCACCGGCGCCGTCACGGCGGCGGGCGGGCGTTGCCTGTCCGCCCCTGACGAGGGTCTTGGTGTTCATGAGGTCGGCAGGGCCTGCATCGCCTTGATGAAACCGCCCTCGTCCAGCTGCCCGTTGAAGAACTGCTGGACGGCCTGGTGCATCGAGGTCGACGCGGACTGCGGATAGGCCTGGTCCCACGACAGCTGGAACGAGGGCGCCTTCTTCACCAGGTCGTACTGGAACTTCGCGTAGCCGGGGCTCGCGGCCCCGGCCAGGAAGTCGGGTGTGCTGGTGGTGGTGGGCAGATTGCCGATGGCCAGTTGCGCCTTCACGAACTCGTCGGAGTACTGGAGCTTCAGGAAGTCGGCGACGGCCTCGGGGTACGTGGTCTTCTTCAGGACGGAGTAGAAGTTGTTGGTGTTGCCGACGAGGTTGCCCGCGTCGCCCTTGCCGCCCCGGACGGTCGGGAAGGGGGTGTAGCCGAGGCCCTTCTTCGCGAACTCGGGGTGGGAGTCCTGCTGCGTGGCGTACGCCCACGAACCCATCAGTTCGAACGCGGCCTTGCCGGTGGCGAGCAGGGTGGGGGAGCCCTGGTCGGTGAACTTCACGGAGTCGAAGTTCGTGCCGAACGCCCCCGCGTCCACCAACTGCCTGATCATCCCGAGCGCCTTCCTGCTGTCGGCGCTCTCCCAGGCGGACTTGTCCCCGTCGATGGCCTTCTGGAACAGGCCGGGTCCGGCGACGCGGTCGTAGAGGGACGTGAACCACATCAGGGTCGGCCAGCGGTCGCCGCCGCCGAGCGCGATCGGTGTGACGCCCTTCGCCTTCAACGCCTTGACGGCGGCGAGGAGTTCGTCCCACGTCCTGGGCGGCTGCACGCCCGCGGCGTCGAGGACCTTCTTGTTGTGGAAGAACAGCACCGGCTGGGTGCCGCGCATGGGAACGCCGTACGCCTTGCCGCCGATCACCGAGCTGTTGAACACCGAGGGCAGGAACTTCGACTTCAGGCCGGGGTCCTTGGCGATGAAGTCGTCCAGCGGCATCAGCAGGTCCGCGTCGACGAACGGCTTGATGCTGCCGCCGCCCCAGTGGAAGAACACGTCGGGCGCCTGCTTGCTGTTGATGGTCGTCTGCAGCTTCGACTGGTAGTCGGCGCCGGGGATGGTGTCCAGGACGGCCTTCACCTTCGACGTCTTGTTGAAGGTGTCGATCAGTTGCTTCTCGACCTTGTTCCCGGCGTCCCCGTAGACCAGGACATGGATCTTCCCGTCGTCGCCCGCCGCGGCGGAGCCGCCGCCGCACCCGGACAGGGCGAGCAGCAGGGCCAGGGCGCCGCCGCCCGCTGCGACCGATTTCGGCAGCCGTGCGCGTTGAGTCATCGCCTCGCCTTTCGAAACTGTTTCGGCAATGTCACCGAAACTCATGGGTCGGGACGCTAGATCTCGGTCGGGGGGCGGTCAACCCCGCTCCCTCGCGTTATCAAAGCGTTACGATGCAGGGAGGGCTGACCGCGGACTGACCGTGCCTTATGCTCCAAGGCATGCGCGATGACGAGGAGTTCGGCCGCATCACCCTGGCCGAGGTGGCCGAGAAGGCGGGCGTCTCCATCTCGACAGTTTCGAAAGTGCTCAACGGGCGGCAGGACGTGGCCGCCCCGACCCGGGTCAAGGTCGAGCGGCTCCTGGAGGCGCATTCCTACCGGCGTACGACACGGGCGGCCCGCGAGGCGCCGCTCGTCGAGCTGGTCTTCCACGAGCTCGACAGCATCTGGGCGATGGAGTTGATCCGGGGCGTGCAGAACGTCGCCAAGGCGCACGGGGTCGCCGTCGTGCTGACCGAGAGCGGCACCCGGCAGGCCCCCGCCCCTGACTGGATCGACGCGGTCATGCAGCGCAGGCCGCGCGGCGTGGTGCTCGTCTTCTCGGCGCTGCCCGCCGAGGTCAAGCAGCGGTTGTGGTCGCGCTCCATCCCGTTCGTCATCGTGGACCCGGCCGGCGATCCCGATCCGGACGTCCCGTCGGTCGGTTCGGCGAACTGGAACGGGGGCCGGGTCGCCACCCGTCACCTGGTCGAACTCGGCCACCACCGCATCGCCATCATCACCGGCCCCGACGACATGCTCTGCTCCCACGCCCGCCTCGACGGCTACCGCTCCGCACTCGGCATGGCGGGCATCCCGGCCGATCCCGACCTCGTGCGCTACGGCGACTTCCACGTGGAGGGCGGCTTCGAGCAGGCCCTCGAACTCCTCGATCTGCCCGAGCCGCCCACGGCCGTCTTCGCGGGCAGCGACCTTCAGGCCCTCGGTGTCCTGGAGGCGGCCAGGATCCGTGGCCTACGGGTGCCCGAGGACCTCTCGGTGGTCGGCTACGACGACGTGCCGGTGGCGCGCTGGTCGAGCCCGGCCCTGACGACGGTGCACCAGCCGCTGCGGGAGATGGCGGAGGAAGCGGTGCAGATGATCATGCGCCTGCGCGACCAGGAACCGGTGACCACCCGCCTCGAACTGGCCACCAGCCTCGTGGTCCGCAAGAGCACGGCGCCCCCGCGCCCTGAGATCACGGGCGCCGAGGGGCGCACGGGCGGCACGCGGAGGCAGGGGAACGCAGGCGGTTGAGTCTTCACCGACCCGCCGCAGGTTCGGTAAGGCTTGCCCTATATGGGTGCCGGGGCGGGCCGCCGGGCACGTGACGGCGGCGGTCTCTTTGGGCGGCGGGCAGTGGCACGTACTGCGCTGCCACCTGCTGCCCGCACTGGTACCACCTGTACTGCGCAACGCGCTGCTGCGCCTGCTGACGGCAGTGCTGGTGCTGGCCTCGCTGGGCGTCCTGGGCCTGGGAGCACGCTCCGGACGGTGAGCAGGGCCACGAGCGCGGCGAGCGATGGCCGTCGGGCGTCCGTCGGGGTGCGTAGCAGCAGCGTGCGGCCGGGCGGGACTCTCACGCGTGTGCGCCCCGACCGGGACAGGTCCGGTCGGGGCGCGGGCGCGGGCGCTCCGGCATCGCGGAGAAGCGGCGAAGCAGGGAAGCGGCGAGTGGTGAAGTACGGAGTCGGTCAGCGCGCCGAGAAGCTGTGCACGGTCGTCGAGCGGTACGTACGCCCCGGGCGCAGCACCGTCGACGGGAACGCCGGGTGGTTCGGCGAGTCCGGGAAGTGCTGGGTCTCCAGGCAGAGGCCGTCGCCCTGGCGGTAGGTGCGTCCCGAGGGGCCGGTCAGCGTGCCGTCCAGGAAGTTGCCCGAGTAGAACTGCACGCCGGGCTCCGTCGTCGCGATGCGCATGGTGCGCCCGGAACCCGGGTCGCGCAGGGTGGCGAAGTGCTCCGGGCGGGCGGTGATGCCCTTGTCCAGCACCCAGTTGTGGTCGAAGCCCTTCGCGGTGACGAGCTGGGGGTGGGAGGCGCGGATGTCCTCGCCGACGGTCTTCGCCGTACGGAAGTCGAAGGGCGTGCCCGCGACCCTGGACAGCTTGCCGGTGGGTATCAGGCCGGCGTCGGTCGGGGTGAACCTGCTTCCTTTCAAGGTGAGTTGGTGGTCGAGGATGTCGCCGGTGCCCTCGCCGGCGAGGTTGTAGTAGGTGTGGTTGGTGAGGTTGACGACGGTGGCCTTGTCGGTGGTGGCCGTGTAGTCGATGCGCCAGTCGCCGCGCCCGGTGAGGGTGTAGGTGACCTTCACGCGGAGGGTTCCGGGGTAGCCCATCTCACCGTCCGGGCTGACCCGGTGGAGGTGGAGGCCCACTTCGTGGGAAGAAGGGTCGGCGAACGGTTCCACGTCCCACATCCGCTTGTCGAAGCCCTGGGCCCCGCCGTGCAGGCTGTTCTCGCTGTCGTTGACGGAGAGTTGGTGGGTGCGGCCGTCGAGGGTGAAGCGGCCCTTGGCGATGCGGTTTCCGTAGCGGCCTATCAGCGCGCCGAAGAAGGTGGTCGCGGTGAGGTAGCCGTCGAGGTGGTCGAAGCCGAGGGAGACGTTGGCGTACGCGCCGCGGCGGTCGGCGAGTTCGAGGGACTGGACGATGCCGCCGTAGGAGAGGACCTTGAGGCGGGTTCCGCCGTTCTCCAGGGTCCAGCGGTCGACTCGGGTGCCGTCGGGGAGGGTGCCGAAGGAGGCGCGGGTGGGCTTCACGAGGTGCCTGTTCTTCCGGGCGGGGGAAGGTGCGTGCGGGGCCGCGTGCGAGGTGCCCGAGGTGGCGGCGGTGAGGCCCGCTGCCGCCGCGGCGGCGAGTACCGTCCTTCTGTTTGTGCTCATGTCCATGGCCGTGCCTTTCGGAGAAGGGGTGGGGGCGTGGAGGGCCGGCGACCCGTCTTGCGCTTGTTCCGTACGTCGAAGCTGCCGAGGACGAGGCCGCCGATGACGAGGCCGCCGATGAACTGGGCGGCGATCGCTTCGAGTTCGAAGTTGGGGTCGGCCGGCCGAGGACCCTGGCGCGGGTGGCGCGGGCCTGCGTGCGGGTGCGTATCGGATCAATCTCCTTCCGGTACGGGGATGGCGGGCGCCACGGGGAAGCGGCGCAGCTCACCGGGGTCGCGGGAGCCGAGCGGTGACATTCCGCCGTCGGCCCCGTGCCGGGCGAGCAGGTCCAGTACGAGCCGTCCACGCCGTACCCGCTCGCGGGCGGAGGCAAGCGTGGTGTCGCGCAGTTGGGCGCCGTTGGGGTAGATGCCCGGGGAGCGGCTCAGCCCGAACTTCAGGTAGAGGGGGGCGCCGCGTCGGATGAGTTCGGCTGTTTCGTACATGCGGATGTAGCCGCCGAGGTCGTCGGGGGCTTCGATGTAGAGGTCCATGGGGGC
>NZ_JBSGZD010000314.1:0-9063 GCF_053610825.1 Streptomyces sp. NPDC054863
CGGCAGTCCCGGCCGGGGCCGGCGTCGTCGCACGGACGACGACATGCCGGTGCCGGGGACCACGGCTGTGGTCCCCGGCAGGAGGGCGTGGTGACGTACCCGCACAGCCGCTCGTCTCAGCCGCGGCGTCGCCGTGCCGCCGCGTACACCCTGCTGCGGTCGGCCGCCAGCCGGTCCAGCGGGGATCCGATGCCCTCCGGCAGGCGCAGGACGTCGAAGTCGGGCTCCACGGAAGGCGTTTCGGCGCGGTGCAGGACGAGGGTGCCCAGCTCCACCGTCCGGTCCGACGACCACAGGCCGGTCGGGTCGTGCACCTCGTCCCGCGCTCCGGGCAGGTGGGCCACGAGAGAGAAGCGGGCGGGCAGCTCGGCGGGCAGCCCCAGACGGAGATAGCCCTGCGGCCGGGCCCGGGCGTCCTGTGCCGCGATCGGCCCGGCGGGCCGCCGGGGCCGCCAGCTCAGCCGCGCCCAGTTGACCGCACCCGTCGCGTCGGTCAGGCCGAACGCGTGCACCGAGTGGTAGGTCAGGCCGGTGAATCCCGCCGCCGGACGGGCCTGCTGGGCGAGCCCCATGGCGGTGGCCGCCTCCGGGTGGCGCTCCAGGAAGGCGGGCATCGCTGCGGGGTCCGGGGAATTCGCCGCCCGGAGGAACTCGACCATGTGCGCGCCGGTACGTACGAAGAAGACCGGCAGCGTGAACATCACGAGGTCCAGACCGCCGATCCGGACCGCGAAGCCGTGGTCGCCCGGATCGCCGTCGTGCCCGTCCGCTCCGCCGAGCGTGCTGGAGAACCGGGCGGTGGCCGGAACGCCGGGCCCGGTCCGGGAGCCGTTCCCGGAGAAGAGCGCGGCGCTGCTCAGCCCCGCGGCCTCGGCCGACGGCATGAACTCACCCGCCGCCCACGCGCCCCGGGCGTGCAGGAGCCGGTCACCGGTGCCGGCGCCGGTCGCCGCGGCCACCTGTTCCACGAGCTGAGTGCCGCTTTCGAAAGAAGTGCTGGTCATGGCGGTGACATTAGGGAGCCCGGCCGCTCCCGCGCATCGGTCGCCGTATCGGTCGGATCCGCCGGATCCCGGAATCAGGGCGAAGGCGAGATCCCCTAGGGTAAAAGGGAAATGGTCTTGTACGGGCGGTATCAGGAAAAGAATGAGCTCGACCGGGTCCTCGAAGGGGCACGTTCGGGCAAGGGGGCGGCACTGGTGCTCTGGGGCGACCCGGGCATCGGCAAGACCGCATTGCTGGAGTACGCGGCCGAGGGCGCCGCGGACTTCGCCGTGCTCGGCTGTCGGGGCAGCCGGATGGAAACGGGACTCGCCTTCGCCGCCCTGCACGGACTGCTGTGGCCCCTGGCGGACCGGATCGACATGCTGCCGCCGCCGCAGGCCGCCGCCCTGCACGCGGCGCTCGGCCACAGCGGAGACGTGCGGGACCGGTTCCTCATCGGCGTCGCCACCCTCACCCTGCTCACCGAACTCGCCACCGAAAAGCCCCTGTTGATCACGGTGGACGATGCGGACTGGCTCGACGAACCGACTGCCGAGTGCCTCGCGTTCGTCGCCCGGCGGCTGCACGGCGAACCGGTGGCACTGCTGCTCACCGGACACACCGACCCGTCCGCCTGCGGCCCCTGGGAAGGACTGCGGTCGCTGGCCGTTCCCCCGCTGACCGATCCGGAGGCGGCCGAGTACCTCCGCTCCGAGGTGCCGGAAGCGGACGAGGAGACCGTGCGCCGCACCGTACGGGTCGCCTCGGGGAACCCTCTCGCCCTGCGCGAACTCCCCACCCTGATTCCGGCCCTGCCCGCCGCCCCGGCCCACGCTCCGGGGGACCGGCTGCCCGTCGGACCCCGACTGCGCCGCGCCTTCGGCGCCCGTACGGCCAGGCTCTCACCCGCCGCACGCACCCTGCTGCTGGTGGTGGCGGCGGAGGACCGCGGCGATGCGGGCCTCCTGCGCGAGGCGGCGAGAGCGGTCGGAGCCGGGGCGGCGGCCTGGGACGAGGTGACGCGGTCGGGACTGCTCACCGTCCAGGACAACAGCATCCGGTTCCGTGCGCCGCTGATCGGGGCCGTCGTCTACGAGGAGGCCGGGTTCGCCGAACGCCAGGGGGCACACCGGGCGTTGGCGCAGGCGCTCCGTACGAACGGGGTCGAGGGAGGACTGCGGGCCTGGCACCTGGCGGCTGCCGCCGACGACAGCGACGAAGAGGTGGCCGCACTTCTCGAACGCAGCGCGCGCACCGACCGGTCCCGCGGTGGCTTCGCCTCCGCCGCACGCGCCCTGAGCCGGGCGGCCGAACTCTCCCCGGGTCCCGTGGACGCGGCCCGACGCCTCGCCCTCGGGGCCCGGGCCGCCTGGGAGTGCGGCCGGGTCGCCACGGCCGGCGACCTGCTCGACCAGGCGGCCCGGCTGGTGTCCGAGTCCGAGGTCGCCGAGGACAGCGGAGGCCTGCGCGGCATCATCGAGTTCGCCCATGGCGACCAGGAACGCGCCCACCGGCTGCTGCTCCGCCACACCCATGCGGTGTCCGACCGGGCCCTGGCCGTGGAACTGGCCTGCCTGGCCGTCCGGGCCGGCTGGTCGGCCGGCTCTCCCGAGCGGCAGGCCTCGGCACTGTGCCGGGTGGCCGAACTGACGGCGGACGCGGGCGTACCCGAAGCGGCCCTGCTCCCCACGCTGACCCAGTGGTGGGGCGGCGAAGAGGTCACCGAGCCGATGGCGGCCGAGGAGACGATCACCCGGCTCGGGGCGGCGTCCTGGCGGCTGATGCCGCCCGCCCCGCTCGCCGTGGCGTGGGGTGTCGAACGGGCGCTGACCGAGGCGTTCCGCCGCAAGGCGGAGGACCTGAGACGGACGGACGCGACGAGCGCCCTGGTACTGGCCGTACCGCAGACCGTCACCATCGACATCATGGGCGGACGCTGGGCCGAGGCCACCGCGAACGCCTCCGAGACGCTGAAACTCGCCGAAGAGATCGGCGCCGGCCACGCGGCCTCGCAGTGCCGCAACTCCCTGGCCTGGCTGGCCGCACTGCGCGGCGACGAGGAGCAGGCCGCCGCACTCACCGCCCAGACACTGGAATTGTCGGTTCCGCGCGGGGTCAGGGCGCTGAGCGCCGCCGCCTACTGGCACCGGGCCACGGCGGTCCTGTTCGCCGGACGTCCGCAGGACGCCCTCGACGACCTGCTGCGCCTGGCCGAACCCGGCCACCGGGCGGCCCACGCCACCTTCGCGCTGCTTGCCGCCGCCGACACGGTGGAAGCGGCCGTCCGCGCGGGCCGGCCGGAGGCCGGTGAACCCGCCCTGCGGACGCTGCGCGCCTGGGCGGACCGCACCGGCGCGGCCTGGGCGGTGGCGGCGGCCCACCAGAGCACGGCGCTGCTGGTCGCCGACCGGGCGGAGGAGGAGTTCCAGTACGCCTTGGACGTGCCCGGCGCGGCGGACCGGCCGTTCGCCCACGCCCGCACCCGACTGCTGTACGGGGAATGGCTGCGACGCGCCCGACGGCGTACCGACGCACGCGTACAACTCGCCGAGGCGGCCGACACCTTCCGTCGTCTCGGTGCCACTCCGCTGTGCGAACGAGCCCTGAACGAACAGGAACTGACGGGCCAGCAGATTCGCCGCGACACCGCCCGCGACGACGCGGCGCTCACCCCGCAGGAGCTGCGCGTCGCCCGGCTGGCGGCCGGCGGCCTGACCAACCGGGAGATCGCCGCCCAACTCCTCATCAGCCCCCGCACGGTCGGCCACCACCTCTCCCACGTGTTCCCGAAGCTGGGAATCGTCGCACGCGGGGAACTGGCCCGCGTGGACTTCGACAACGGGATGCGGCTGCTGGTCCAGGCGAGGGCCGGGTGACCTGGGCACCGTCCGCGGGCGCGGCGCATCGTGCCTGGTCATGACCGATGCGGTGACCGATGCGCTCCCGCCGGGATCTTCCTAACGTCGTCCCTGTCCGGCTGACCGGCCGGCGGACGACCCAGGAGTTCCCCATGCACGCCCACACCGCTTCCTCCCCCCTCGACACCTTCGACACCCTCGTCGTCGGCGGCGGCTCGGCCGGAGCCGTCCTCGCCGCCCGCCTCACCGAGAACCCCGGGCGCACCGTGCTCCTGCTGGAAGCCGGACCGGCCTACGCTCCCCACGACTACCCCGAGTCCGTAGCCTCCAGCAGCGTCCTGGGCGGCTGGACCGGCCACGACTGGGGCTACCGCTCGGAGGCCGGCTTCATCGGCCACCCGGTGGACGCCTTCCGCGGCAAGGTGCTGGGCGGCTCGTCCGCCGTCAACGGCTCGGTGGCGGTCCGCGCCCTGCCCTCCGATTTCGCCCGCTGGTCGGAGCGGGGGCTCAAGGGCTGGTCGTACGAGGACCTGCTGCCCGCGTTCAAGACGCTGGAGTCCACCACGGCGGGCGACGACGCACTGCACGGCCGTACCGGACCGCTGCCGGTCACCCAGCTCGGCCGGGACGACATCTCCCCCATGCAGCGCGCCTTCGTGGACGCGTCCCTCGCCGACGGGATCCCGGCCGTCGACGACTTCAACGCCGCGGACCCCCAGGGCGTCGGCCCGTACCCGATGAACGTCCGCGACGGAGTCCGGGTCAACACCGCCATGGCCTACCTGACCGAAACCGTGCGGGCCCGCCCCAACCTGACCGTCCGCGCCGAATCCCTGGTGGACCGCGTCCTGTTCGAGGGCACACGGGCCGTAGGAGTGCTGCTGGCCGACGGGACCGAGGTACGGGCGGACGAGGTGATCCTCTCAGCGGGTGCGTACGGCAGCGCCGCCGCCCTGCTGCGCTCCGGCATCGGCCCGGCCGACGACCTCGCCGCCCTGGACATCCCCGTCGTCGCCGACCTCCCCGTGGGCCTGCGCCTCCAGGACCACCCCTTCTACTACCACGCGTACGCCGCCGACCCCGAGCGCATCGGCGAGCAGAGTCCCGTCATCGGCGCGAAGGTATGGACCGCGAGCTCCGCCGCCGACGCGGGCGAACTCGACCTGCACATCACCGCCACCCACCTCTTCGACCACACCACCAGCCCCACCGGCGTCGGCTTCGTCCTCGCGGTCGCCCTGGTACGACCCCAATCGCAGGGCACGCTGACACTCGCCAGCCGTGACCCCGAGGACGCCCCGCGCATCGACCTCAATTTCCTCGCCGAGCCGGACGACCGCCACCGTCTGATCGAGGGCGTCAGGCTCGCCCGCAGGCTCGGCGCCACCCAGCCGCTGGCGGGCCTCGTCCACAGCGAGCTCAACCCCGGCCCGCAGGCGCAGAGCGACGCCGAGATCGAGGCTTCGATGCTCGCCACCCTCGACACGTACCACCACCCGACCTCCACCGCCCCGATGGGTGCGGACGACGACCCGACGGCGGTCACCGACCGGCTCGGCGCGGTGCGCGGGGTGAGCGGACTGCGGGTGGTCGACGCGTCGCTCTTCCCCGACGTCCCGTCGGCGGCCACCAATCTCACGGTCATCGCCGCGGCCGAACACATCGCCCGCCAGATCTGATCGCCCTCCCCGTACCCGCCCCACCCTCCTCCCGCCCAAGGACATTTCATGACGCAGCACGCCCGCAACTACATCAACGGCCGGTGGATCGACTCCGCCCGCCACACCGCATCCCTCAGCCCCTCCACCGGTGAAGTCCTCGGCACCTTCGCCGACGCCGGCGTCGAGGAGGCGACCTCGGCGATCGCCGCCGCCCGCGAAGCCTTCGAGAGCACCCCGTGGGCCCGCGACCGCAACCTGCGCGCCAAGGCCCTGTTCGAGATGGCCGACCACCTGGAGGAGCGCAGGGACGCATTCATCACCCTGCTGGCCCGCGAGAACGGCAAGGTCCTCGGTGAGGCCGCCTTCGAGATCGACCTCACCATTCCCAAACTGCGCTACTACGCCGCGCTCGCCCTCAGCGACCACGGCAGCGCGGGCGAGGTCCGCCCCGGCCTCTACTCCATGACGCTGCGCGAGGCGGCGGGTGTCGCCGGAGTCATTGCGCCGTGGAACTCCCCGGTGGTCCTGGCCGTACGTTCCTTCGCCCCGGCCCTGGCCGCAGGCTGCACCGTCGTACTGAAGCTGCCCGGGCAGACCGGCCTGGTCAACGGCCTGCTCAGTGAGCTCGTCGCGCAGACCGAGAGCCTCCCGGCCGGTGTCATGAACGTCTTCACCGAGTCCGGCAACGACGGCGCCCCGCTCCTGGTCTCCTCCCCGGACGTGGACGTCGTCAGCTACACCGGCTCGACCGCGGTCGGCCGCATGATCATGGCGAACGCCGCTCCCACCCTGAAGCCGCTCTCCCTGGAACTCGGCGGCAAAAGCCCGATGCTGGTCTTCGACGACGCCGATCTGGACGCCGTCGTACCTGTCCTCACCCAGGCCGTCACCACCTTCACCGGCCAGTTCTGCATGACCGGCAGCCGCATCCTGGTGCAGCGCGGCATCGCCGACGAGCTGCGCCGCCGGATGGTCGCCTCGCTCGAAGCGGTCAAGGTCGGCCCCGGTGACGACCCGGCCAGTGAGATGGGTCCGATGATCGACGAGCGCAACGCCCGGCGCGTCGAGGGCGTCGTCACCGACGCCGCGGGCTACGCGAAGGTTCTCGTACGGGGCAAGCGCGACGGCGCCTTCCTGTCGCCCTCGCTGGTCGAGGTCGAGGACCTGGACGCACCGATCGTGCAGCAGGAGGTCTTCGGTCCTGTCGCCACCTTCGAGGTCTTCGACACCGAGGACGAGGCCGTCACCCGCGCCAACGCCACCGAGTTCGGCCTGGCCGCCTCGATCTGGACGCGCGATGTCGACCGGCCGCTGCGCATCCAGCGCGAGATCAAGGCGGGCACGGTCTGGACCAACACCTGGGCCGTCGTGCACGACATGTTCGAGGAGGGCGGCTTCAAGCAGAGCGGCATGGGCCGGCTCAACGGCGTGCGCGGCCTGGAGGAGTTCCAGGAGACCAAGCACTTCGTGCACGCGGCGCCGCGCGCCTGACACCGGGGCGGGGGACGGCCCGCTCCACCACCCCGCCCCCCGTACGAACAACCCCACCAGGAGCCCCCGTTGACCACCCCCGCCCACACCACCGTCCGCACCGCTCGCGGTGACACGGCGCTGATCGCCGCCCGCACGGTCGACCCGGGTCACGAGGAGTCGTTCCAGGAATGGGCCCGGGGCGTCCTGGCAGCAGCGGCCACCCTCCCCGGCAACCTGGGCGGCGGCCTCTTCCACCCGGCCGACGACGATGCCCCGTGGATCGTCGTGCACCGCTTCCGGGACGGGGAAGCGCTACGGGACTGGCTCGAATCGCCGCAGCGGGCCGCGTGCTTCGCCCACTTCGAAGGGCACCGCCACCACGAGGTCGCCCGCCGCGAACTCACCGGACTGGAAACCTGGTTCACCGCCCCGGGCGGCCCGGCGCCCGTCCCGCCGCGCTGGAAGATGGCGGCGAGTTCCGCCCTCGGGATCTTCCCGGTCTCCCTGCTCGGCAGTGCGTACCTCATGCCCCACCTGACCGCGTTGCCGCAGGTGGCGCGGACCGCGGTCTTCGCCGGGCTGTTCAGCGTGCTGATGACGTACGTCTCCATGCCCGTCGTCACCCGCGTACTGCGCCGGTGGCTCACTCCCCTCGACCGGCGCCCTCCGGGCCCACCGCGCCCTGAAACCCTGACCCACCGACCCGAAGGACAGCAGAAATGACCGAGCAGACCCCCCTCACCGCCCTGGACAGGTTCGAGATATTCGAGCAACTCGTCCTGCACCAGCGCTGCATCGACAACGACCCGAGCCGCGCGTCCGTCGACAAGTACCTCGCCCTGTACTGGCCGGAAGCCACCTTCACCGTCCACGACCTGCGTACCCGGACCTTCACCGGAGAAGAAGGCCTGAAGAGCCTCTACGACTACGCGCACAGCGTGTTCCCGATGGAGAAGTGGTTCCACGAGGTCGGCTGGTTCGAGATCGACGGCGCGGGCGACACGGCCACCGCGTCCTGGCGCTGGCGCGTCAACTGGAAGGAAGGCAACGAGGGAGTGGTGTCGAGCGGCACCTACCAGGACCGCTTCGAACGGCGTGCGGGCATCTGGAAGGTGATCGACCGGGTCTCCGACATCGACCCCAACTGGCCGGCTCCACTGTTCCAGCCGTACGTCGACCGGCAGGACGAGCTGTTCAAGGCATCCTGACCCCAGGCCGGGCAGCACCTGGCGACGCGCTACGGCCGTCAGCCGCGTTTCTCCGCGCGCGGCCGGACCGCCGCCCCCTCACGGGCCGACACGGTCACGTGGTCGATCCTCATCGGGTGGCCGGGTTCGGTGGCCGGACCGGGTGACGCGCCGTCCTGGCGCGGGAGTGCGCCGCCGACGGCCACATTGAGGATCAGGAACACCCCGTGGTCCACCGCCCGCTTCCAGGTCCCGGGGTCCATCCGCCGCGCGGCCACCCGGTGGTACACCCGGCCGTCCAGGTACCAGCGCACCTCCTCCGCGCCGGGGGAACGGTCGATCTCCACGGCGTACGAGTGGAAGGCCGTGCGGCAGTCGGGGCACGGCTGGGGGGCGGAGCTCAGACCGGCCGGTTCCTCGCAGGGGCCGCCCCGCAGGACGCCGCAGTGCATGGTGCCGAACACGGTGTCCCGCCCGTTGACGGACTCCATGACGTCCAGCTCCCCGATGCCGGGCCAGCCGGTGTACCCGTTGCGCAGCGGAGCCCCCAGCGTCCAGAACGCGGGCCAGTACCCCGCAGCTCCGGCCCCCGTCACGTCCGGCAGGGCGATCGACGCCTCGATCCGCAGGGTTCCGCCGGGCGGCGCGGCGAAGTCGTCGCGCCGGGTCTCGATGCGGCCCGAACTCCACCTGCCGTTCTTCCTGGTCGGGACGATCTCCAGCGCGCCCCTGCCGTCCAGACGGACGTTGTCGGTCGAGTCGGTCATCGTCTCGATCTCGCCGGTGCCCCACTGCGGGGCGGGGCAGCCGGGATAGCAGGTGCCGACGTCGTGGAGCCAGGTGGCGGGTGACGGGCGGCTGCCCGCGGGTCCTTCGAAGTCGTCGCGCAGCAGCCGGGTC
>NZ_JBSGZD010000315.1:0-8938 GCF_053610825.1 Streptomyces sp. NPDC054863
ACGTAGAGAAACTTGTCGGTACGTAGAGAAAAGAGAACACCGATGGCAGACCAGCGCGTCCTGATCACCGGATCAGCGGGGATAGTCGGCGGCCTGATGCGCTCGCGGCTCCGCCGTGACGGCCGGATCCTGCGCCTGCTGGACCTCTCCGACCAGCCGGCCGCGGAGGCGGGCGAAACAGTCGAGCTGGTCTCCGCCTCGGTCACCGACCCGGCCGCGATGGCCGAGGCGTGCGCCGGTGTCGACGCGGTGATCCACCTCGGCGGACACAGCCGCGAGACGTCGTGGGAAGAGATCCTCGACGTCAACGTCCACGGCACCAGGACGGTCCTGGAAGCCTGCCGCGCGGCCGGTGTCCCGCGCGTCATCCTGGCTTCCAGCAACCACGCCGTCGGTTTCCGGCGGAACGACGAAGCCGGCGAGACGGGCCTGGCCGCCGACTCCACCGCCCGCCCCGACACCTTCTACGGCGTGAGCAAGGCGGCCATCGAAGCGCTCGGAAGCCTTTACCACTCGCGATTCGGCATGGACGTCATCGTCGTCCGCATCGGCTCCTGTTTCCCGAGCCCGGTCGGCCTCGGACCGCGCGGCCTGGTCACCTGGCTCTCCCCCGGCGACGCCGCGCGCCTCTTCGAAGCCTGTCTGGCCACCCCGTCGCCCGGCTACCGCCTGATCTGGGGCGTATCCGACAACACGCGCCGCATCTACTCCCTCGCCGAAGCGGAGGCCCTGGGCTACGCGTCCCAGGACGACGCCGAGACGTTCGCGGACCAGATCAACGCCCCCGCCCCCATCGGCCCCGCCGGGGAGTACGTCGGCGGCCCCTTCGTCACGGCCGCCCTGGGCGAGCCCAACCCCCTCTGACAACACGGCCAATTGGTCACGGTGCTCAGGCGGCGCCGTACCGGACCTGAACCGAGTGCGGGGTGGTGAGGTTGACGCCGTGTGAGCGTGGCTGCAGTTCCACGTCCGTTCCGGAGAGGCCGAAGCCGTCGAGCCGGAGCGCTTCGGCCAGGGTGAGCCTCATCTCCAGCTCGGTCAGTTGGGCTCCGAGGCAACGGTGGGTGCCGATGCCGAAGGGCAGGTAGCGCAGGGCGTCGGCGGGCCTGGCGAGGAACCGCTCCGGCCGGAACCGGGTGGGGTCGGGGTAGGTCTGCTCGTGGTGGTGGGCGAGGTGGATCGCGACGATGATCTCCGTGCCTTCGGGAAAGTGGTAGCCCTCCTCGGTGAAGGGCGCCGTCACCCGACGCGCGGCGCTGGTCGGGGTGACCGTCGGGAGGCGGAGCGATTCCCTGCAGACGGCCGACAAGTAGGGCAGTTTCGCGATCTCCAGCGCGGGGGCGTCGCCGGGCAGCGTGCGCAGCTCCGCCGTCAGCCTCGCGGCGACGTCGGGCCGGTGGTGCATCCAGTAGAGGGCCATCGACATGCCGTTGCCGGCGGTGGTGGTGCCGCCGGTGAGCACGCTGACGATCTGGTCGCGGACGTCGTGGTCGGGAAGCCGGCCGGGGACGGTCAGCAGCGCGGAGAGCAGCGAACCGTCGGCGTGACGGATTCCGGCTGCACGGGCCCGGTTTCCGGCTGCACGGGCGCGGGTGATTTCTGCAGCCAGCAGACGATCCAGTTCGTCGCGGGCCCTGTGGTAGTCGGCGCCCAGCGACGCCCGCTGCCGGGGGTCGGCCGTGCGGGCGTCGTGCAGGGCGTTGAGCACGGCGGTCAGTGACTCCTCCATCGCCTGCCCGGTGTCGGGGGCGAGGGCGGGGAAGATCAGGGCGTTCATGACACGTGCGGTGATCCTGAGCGTCATCCGCGACAGCGGCTGGGAGGGGAGCCCGCGCAGCTCGCTCAGACCCTCGGTGATCAACCGGTGGACCGTACCGGCCTGTTGCTGCAACGACGTGCCGACGAACGGCGGTGTAGCGGCCTTCCGGATCCGTCGATGCTCCGCCCCGCACAGTTTCAGCATGCTGCGGGGGCCGATGAGGTGGTTGTACCTGGTGGTGCCGAGCCCGGGCAGCTCTTGGTCGTGTCGCAGCAGGATGCTGCGGAAGTGGCGAGGGTCGGAGAGGAACACCCTGGGCGGCAGGCCCGGCCGGTGAAGTGTGAACAGGTCCCCGTGGACGGCGCGGATCTCCTCCAGCATCGACGGCTGCTGTTCCAGCCGCCACAGCTCGTCGGGGGTGAGGGTGACCCCAGGAGGCAGAGGTGCGGTGAGAGGCATGGCGGAGGGTGTCCTTCATCGTGTGGGCGTCGTCCGGTCGGCCGTGCCGGGCGCGGGCGACAGCGGTGCGGCGGCGGTGTGGCCGTAGCGGGCGCTGTCCTGCAGGGACCAGGCGACGGTGCCGGCCATCCAGTCCTGGCAGCCGTCGATCCACCCCGACATCTGCGGTCCTGCGGTACGGCGGACCGCGGAGGCGAGGTCGGCGAACTTGGCGATCTCGGCGTGCGTCCGGGCGACCGCGAGGTCGACGGCGTCCTGCCAGGACCGGTCAGGATCGGCGTCCTTGAGGACGGTGACGAGGCTGCGGGTCGACGGCTCGTGCACCTCCGCGGGGGAACTGAGCACATCGTTCGACCAGGCCACGACGTTGCCGGCGTAGTGCTCCAGCAGGCGCGTCCGCGGCGCGTGGAACTCCTCGGGGGTGATCGGCCCGGCGTTGGCCAGATCCACGACGGCGAACGGCGGTTTGAGGCCGGCCGAGTACTGCCGGTAGGCCACGTAGGACCGGGGGTCGACTCCTTTGGTGCACAGCTGGTCGAACACCTGCAAGCCCAGCGAGAGGAACCACAGTCTCATCGCGTTGGCCCATCGCTGGTAGTTCTCTTCCGCCGGCGCCAACGTCCGCAACCGATGGCAGAGGTCGAGCCAGGCCGTCCCACCGTGCAGCGACTCGTCGCCGGTGGTGTCCAGGTCGACCGCGTCCAGCATCGCTGTCAGTCGGCGGACCATGTCCGCGGCCTGCTCGCCGCTCTCCACCCGGTCGGCGGTGACGTCGTCGAAGAGGAAGAACCAGAGCATGAAGTCGGCGGCCCACTGGGCGAACACCCGGTCGGCGCGGGGGAAGCAGCGGCCTGCCAACCAGGCGAACCGGTAGCCGGCGTAGCGTTCGCGTTCCACGTCGTCCCGCAACAGCCCGTACCTCTCGGACCAGTCGACGAGGGCCAGATGCGTCGCTTGTACGTCGGGGTGGAGGCCGACCGTCCAGGGCAGCCGCAACTCGGGCAGGACAACCTGGTCGAAACCGGTGAGATCGTGTCGCATGCTGCCCCCTCGGGCATGTCATGAACAAGTCCATGAGCATCGCGCCCGCCCAGGGCGTGCGCGGCGGCGCGGCGTGCATCGCCCCGCACAGATCTGGAACGCCTGCTTCCCGAGGATGGCACGCGAGCCGGTTCGGCGCGTTGACGGAGCGGCTGGAGTGGAGCGCGGACCTTCGGGGGCCGGAGAGAGGAATGTGCCGGGGCACGGGCCGTACGCGGTTCTTCCCGCGGTGGGCACAGCTGGCGATGATGAGTAGACCTCGGGCATGTCTTTGGGGGAGCTCATGGCTGGACGAATCGCGTGGCGCAGGTGCTGGGGAGTGCTGGTTCCGGGAGTGCTCGCCACGACCCTGGTACTCACGGGCTGCGGTAGCGGCGGAGGCGGCGGGAACATGCCGCCGCCGCGGGCGAGCGGGGGCTCGGACGGCGGCGAATGGAGTTCGGGACCGGGTTCCGGCGGACCTACCTGGGACCCCTCCGAAGACGACGGGTACGGCGACGGCGGGAGCGATGGCGGGCACGGCGGCACCAACGGCGGGAATGACGGCAGCGGCGGGAATGGTGGTGGGAACGGCGCGAATGGAGGTGGAAACGGCGGCAACGACCGTGGGAACAGCGGCAATGGAGGCGGGAACGGCGGCAACGACGGTGGCAATGGAGGTGGAAACGGTGGCAACGGCCGCGGGAACGGCGGCAATGGCGGCGGGAATGGCCGGGGCAACGGCGGGAACGACGGCGGCGGCGACCGGAATGCCGAGCTCGACTGGTTGCCCTGGGGCCCCCAAGTGCCCAATACCGACACCCTGATCGACCGCCCGGCCGACGTCTACGACCAGTTGCAGGATCTCCGGTGCTCCGATGCGCGCAAGACCGTCAGCCGGCACAGCGACGGCAGCAAGCAGTGGAACCTCGTCTCAGGTCTGGTGTCCGCGTGCCTGGCGGCGCAAGGGGACACCACGCTGTGGGCAGAGGCGGGACGTCTGTACGACTCGCTCGGTGGACCTGGGTTCGTACAGGGCAAATGCCGCGAGACGGCGGCGTACCGGACGCTGAATCAGGCGATCGGCCGGAACCGGCAGAACCCACGGGCGAAGGTCACGTTGCGCCCGGTCCGCGGCGGCACCACCGCATGCCGTCCGAGCATCACGGAGGTGGACCCGGGGCCCGGATCCACGTTGTCGCCCGACGACTTCTTCCGCGTACACGGCACCTGGCCCCATAAGATCACCGGCGCGGTCCTGAAGATCGACGGAAACACGGTGCTGGGGCTGGCACCGACGTACAGCGAGTGCTGCCACGACGCCGGGGTCGGATTCAGACTGCCGGAGGCTTTCGAAGGGGCCGGACCGGTGGATCTGACCCTGACCTACCAGGGTGGCACGCTGACCAAACCTGGCGTGTTCAGGATCAAAGGGACGACGAAATCGACCTCGCAGCCGCCCCCGGAACCACCAGTTCCGAACCCCTCCACGCCTTCGCCGAAACCCTCCCTCTCCCCTCCTCCGTCCGCGTCCCCGCTGCCGCCGTCCCCCTCTGAATCGTCGTGACGGGCCCCGATCCGGAACCGTCCCCGCCCCCCGGTCCCGGGCCTCGCCCCGCACCCGAACCGGCCCCGAATCCCGCCCCCGAGCCGGACCCTGGCCCCGATCCCCTCCCGAGCCCGGGCCCGGACCCCGATCCCGATCCCGCCCCACGCCCCGCGCCGCCCGGCGACCCCGATCCCCGACCGTCGGACCCGGTCCCCCGGGCCGGTCTCACCGAACTCGTCGGGACCATCGGTTCGCTCGTCTCCCTCTTCACCGCCGTGCTCTTCTACTTCGGCTGGTCGAGCACCGATGCCGAGGCCAAGGCCCTCGGGCTGCGGGACACGGTGTTCCACTTCTCCACCCGTGACTATCTGCTCCGCAGCGTCGATGCCCTCTATCTGCCCGTGCTGCTCGGTACGGCTGCCGCGTTCGCCGCGCTCACCGTGCACCGCCGCATACAGCGAGAACCGGGCGCGCTCGCACGGCCGTTGCGGTGGATGCGGCACGCCTGGACGCTGCCGGTTCTCCCGCTCGCGCTCAGGTCCCTCCACCCCGCGCTCTTCGAGTTGCTGGTGGCACTCCTGACGATCATCGGGTTCCTGCTGACCGGCTACGCCCGCACCCGCGACGGCCGTGACCCGCGCATGTGGGCCCTGTGCCTGCTGGTCACCGTCCTCGCGCTGTTCTGGGCGGTGTACTCCTACGCGGGGATCGTCGGCCGGGGCCGGGCGGCGCTGACCGCGCGGACCGTGGAGACGCAGTTCCCCGCTGTCGCCGTGTTCAGCAGCAACGACCTGCTCATCCACGGACGCGGCAGTTGCCGTTTCACGATCGCCGACAAGGCGAGCGCCTTCCGCTACCGGTACGCGGGGCTGCGGCTCTTCCACGTGTCCGGCGACCGGATCTTCCTGGTCTCCCGGGGGTGGAGTCCTACGGGAGGCACGATGTTCGTCGTGCAGGAGAACGAGAAGCTGCGGGTCGAGTACGTCAGTGGGGAGCGAGCACGCTCCGCGGAGTGCCCCGGCACTCCCCCCTAGTCCCGCGCTTTCACGAAGTACGGCACGGGCTCCAGCACGAAGACGGGGATCACGCGGTCGGTCTTCTCCTGGTAATCGGCGTACGGCGGATACGCGGCGACCGCGCGCTCCCACCACTCGGCCCTCTCGTCCCCGGTGATCTCACGGGCCGTCATGTCCTGGCGTACGGAACCGTCCTGGAGCTCCACGTGCGGGCCGGACTTGACGTTGAAGTACCAGACCGGGTGACGCGGGAAGCCGCCGTTCGAGGCCACGGCCGCGTACCGCCCCTCGTGCTCCACGCGCATCAGCGGGATCTTGCGGATCTTGCCGCTCCTCGCGCCGCGCGTGGTGAGAATGACGACGGGCAGGCCCGTGTCCCAGAGCGTCGCCCCTTGCCTGCCGCCCGAACTCTCGTACAACTCGGCCTGTTCGCGCACCCACTGCACCGGATGCGGCTCGTACTCGCCCTCAAGCGGCATCGCATTCACCCCGTCGTCGTGTCGTGAAGTGTGGTACCCGACGGGCGGTCAGGTAACCGAAAGGTACAGCACGCCAACTCCTGTACGACGTGGGCAAACAGCCATGAACAGGGGCATGTGGGCGCACTCAACTCGTCTGTCGGTGTGGGTGGTTGACGGGAAGCCGGAGTGGGTCTCCGGGACATTTCTGCTGCGCCGGCAGATGAATCTGGCCGAAAGCCTTCCTGAACAATGCGACATGTGAAATTTTACACGTCATGTGTTAGCTGCCCGTGCGCCCCAGCACGTGGCCACACCGGCCCGGAGGCCCCCACAGATGCATCCCTTCCGCATATCGAAGACCCGCGCACGAAGACTTCCCGCGCTCGGCGCAGCCGTCTTCATCACGCTCGGACTGTTCACGCCGCCGAGCCAGGCCGCCCCCGTCGGCGCCGTGGACCCGGCCGGTGCGAACGCAAGCAGGACCGCGGCCTCGGCACCGCGGTCGATCCCGGTTCCCAAGTCGCCCGACGCGACGAACAAGAACGCCCGCTTCCGGATCTCCTCGCAGGACAGTGCCAAGGAGTCCGCCCCGAAGCCCGCCCCCGTGGTCGAGCCCGGCAGGCGGTCCTCGGCCGCCGCCGCGGAGGCATGTCCCGACCTCTCCGGGGTGATCAACGCCACGGGCAGCACGCTGGTCCAGCAGCTCAAGGCCCTTCCCCACATCACCTGTACCTACCCGCTGTTCAACCTCACCGGGGAGAACGCGCGAAAGGCCTTCCGCGAGCCCCAGATGGTGACCGTCGCCAACGCACTGCGCGACGCCTCCGCCTCGTACTCGGGCAGCAACAGCGCCTCCATCGGGCAGCTGGTGCTGTTCCTGCGCGCCGGTTACTACGTGCAGGACAACCACGCGGACTTCGTGGGCGACTACGGCACGGCGCTGAACGGTGCGGCGCTCGGCGCACTGGACGCCTTCTTCGCCTCCCCGCGCAGCAAGGACGTCACCGACGCCAACGGCGAAATCCTGAACGAGGTCGTCACGCTCATCGACAGCACCCACGCGGCAGGTCGGTACGCCGGCGTCGTGAAGTGGATGCTCGGCAGCTACGACGGCACGTGGACCGGCCAGATGAACCTCTCCATGCAGCACGTCGAGTGGGTCGTCGAGAACGGCTTCAAGGCCAAGAACGACGACCGCGGCTGGCGCGCCGCCCTCAAGGCCGACCCCGCCATCCTCAACACCTGGGCCGGTTTCATCACGCGCAACGGCGCGCAGCTGAACCGCTTGGACGTGGTCAGCAACGTCGGCCGCTTCCTCGGTTACGCCCTGGACGTCCCCGAGCTCAAGGACCGGGTCCGGCCGCTGTTGAAGGACCTGATCAACCGGTACCCGAACGTCGGCCCCACCGCTCCGATCACCATGAACCTGGGCTGGACCACACGCCAGTACGACAGGGGCAACTGCGCGGCCTACGCCATCTGCGACCTCGCCGACCGCGTGCTCCCGGCCGTCCTGCCGATCCAGCACACCTGCACCCCGGGCCTGAAGATCCGCGCCCAGGACATGTCTCCCGGCCAACTGGCCGCCACCTGCACCAGCCTGGTCAACCAGGACGCCTACTTCCACCGGATCATCGGCGACAAGGGCGCGATCCCCGGTGACGTGAACACCAACCTCGAAGTCGTCGTCTTCGACGAATACACCCAGTACTCGCTGTACGCCTGGGCCATCTACAACATCGACGTCGACAACGGCGGCATGTACGAGGAGGGCAACCCGGCCGCCCCCGGCAACCAGGCGCGTTTCATCGCCCACGAAGCGCAGTGGCTGCGCCCGGACTTCCAGATCTGGAACCTCAACCACGAGTACACCCATTACCTCGACGGCCGGTACAACATGTCCGGCGACTTCGAGGCGGGCATGACCACGCCGACCATCTGGTGGGTCGAGGGCATCGCCGAGAACATCGCGTTCGGCTACCGGGGCGAGCGCAACGCCGACGCGATCGCCGAGGCAGCCAAGAAGACGTACCGGCTCAGCGAGCTGTTCGACACCGTCTACGACCAGAGCGAGAACCCCGAGGCCAACTCCCACCGGGTCTACCGCTGGGGCTTCCTCGCGGTCCGCTACATGCTTCAGGCGCACCCCGCCGACATCGGGACCGTACTCACCAAGTACCGCGCCGGTGACTGGACCGGCGCCCGCACCTTCCTGAAGCAGACCATCGGCACCCGCTACGACGCCGACTTCACGACCTGGCTGACGACCGCCTGTGCGACCAGCGACTGCGGCCCGCTGCCGGACGCCACGGACACTCCCACCACCGTCCCGCTCTGCACCCTCAGCGACCCCCGTCAATTCGACAAGAACTGCCGCCGTGACAACCTCGCCGCCACCACCGGCAACTACAGTCACCACTTCGTGAACCTGCCGGCCGGGGTCAAGCAACTGACCCTCACCAGCAGCGGCGGCTCCGGCAACGCCGACCTGTACTACGGGGGCGGCAACTGGGCCACCACCAGCAGCTACCAGGCGAAGTCCACCAACGCGGGCAACAGCGAGACCCTGACGATCGACAACCCGCCGTCCGGCTGGGTCTACTTCAGCCTCGCCGGCGCGCAGGGCTTCAGCGGCGTGAGCGTCTCGACGCAGTCCAAGTAGACCGTTCCGCCG
>NZ_JBSGZD010000316.1:0-8931 GCF_053610825.1 Streptomyces sp. NPDC054863
GCATCGGCCCGGTCCCCGGTCCCGCCGCCGGAAGCGGTACTCATGCGAACCACCTCTGCGGAACCGGAGCGAGGTTGCGCCAGACGTGCTTGGCCTCCTGGTACTCGGCGAGGCCGGCCGGACCCAGCTCGCGGCCGAATCCCGACTGCTTCATTCCGCCCCACTCGGCCTGCGGTACGTACGGATGGAAGTCATTGATCCATACGGTTCCGGCGCGCAGCCTGGAGGCCACCCGCTGCGCCCGGCCCGTGTCCTGCGTCCACACCGCCCCTGCCAGCCCGTAGACGGTGTCGTTGGCGAGCGCGACCGCCTCCTCCTCGTCCCGGAACCGTTCGACGGTGAGCACCGGGCCGAACGACTCGTCGCTCACCACGGACATCCCGGGCGTGCACTCGTCCAGCACGGTCGGCGGGTAGTAGAAGCCGTCCTGCAGCGCCGGGTCGGTGGGGCGGGCCCCGCCGCAGCGCAGCACCGCACCCTCGGCCACCCCTGCCGCCACGTACGCCTCGACCTTGTCGCGGTGCGCGGCGGAGATCAGGGGCCCCGTGCGGGCGTTCTCGTCGAACGGGCCGCCGAGCCGGATCTCCTGCGCGCGCTTCACCACCTCGTCGACGAACGCGTCGTGCAGTTCGTCCTGGACCAGCAGCCGCGCACCGGCCGAACAGACCTGCCCCGAGTGGAGGAAGATCGCCATCAGGGCGTAGTCGACCGCCGCCTCAAAGTCGGCGTCGGCGAAGACGATGTTGGGGTTCTTGCCGCCCAGTTCCAGCGCGACCTTCTTCACGGTGGGGGCCGCGGCGGCCATGATGCGCCGTCCGGTCAGGAGTCCGCCGGTGAACGACACCAGGTCGACCCGGGGGTCCTCGCTGAGCGGTGCGCCCACGGCGGGCCCCGCGCCGAGGACCAGGTTGGCAGCCCCGTCGGGCAGTCCCCCCTCGGCCAGCAGGCGCATCAGGATGATGGCGGTGTGCGGGGTCAGCTCACTGGGCTTGAGGACGAACGTGTTGCCCGCGCCGAGCGCCGGGGCGACCTTCCAGGCGGTCTGGAGCAGCGGATAGTTCCATGGGGTGATCAGCGCGCACACGCCGACCGGCTCGTGCACCACGCGGCTGTCCACCTCCGGATTTCCGGTGTCGACGACCCGGTCCGTACCGCCCGAGGCCGTCAGGTTGCCGAAGTAGCGGAAGCAGTTGGCGATGTCGTCCATGTCGTACTCGCTCTCGACGAGCCGCTTCCCTGTGTCCAGGGATTCGGCGCGGGCGAGTGCGTCCTTCTCGCGTTCCAGCAGGTCGGCGACGCGCAGCAGCAGCCGGCCGCGCTCGGCGGCCGGTGTACCGGGCCACGGCCCGCTGTCGAAGGCGTCCCGTGCCGCGGCGATCGCGGCGGCAGCGTCCTTCGGCCCGGCCTCGTCGACGGTGGCGACCAGGGTGCCGTCCGCGGGGCAGCGGATCTCACGGACCTGCCCGTCGACGGCGGCGGTCCACGTGCCACCGATGAACAGTTCCGGCATGGGTGCTCCTCCGGGGTCGGACGGCGGACCGCCGGTTGCGGCCCGTTCCCGCACTCGCCGCACGTGCTTCCTGCGGTGAGTGCTCCGTCAGGCCGACACTAAGGAGACCTGGCCGCGTTCGCAGCGCGGAGGAACGCAAGCGGCCCCTTCGTACTGAAGGGCTCCGCGTCCGCCTGCCGGCCGGGGCGCGGCCGTCCCGACCAGGCCCGTTCGTCCCGCAGGCGCGTGAAGTCCGCCCGCAGCATGCTCGCCCGGTCGACCCTCGGCTGCTCCGCCATCGGGGTGGGCGGGCCTCGGTGCATGCGGTGGCGAGCCGGTGCAGACCCTGGGGATCGGAGCGACGGCGTGACCGGGGGCGACAGGGCCGGCTTGCCGAGAAGATCGGCCGTGACCAGGTCGATTCGGACGCCGACTCCCCCGCGCCACAAGCCGCCGCAGGAGCGCGGCCGAGCCGTCGATCACGCGGTCGCCGCACGCGCGCCTGGGGCGTGGTCCTCGGCATCCAGACCGGCACCCTCGTCCGGGGTGTGCTCGGCGCGGCCGGCATCACCGCCGTACTGACCGCCTCCCCCCTCGCCTACGAGCTGCTCCGCTGGGCAGGAGCCGCGTACTTGGTGTGGACGGGAGGCCGCATCCTGCTCTCGGCCCTGCGCCGACGGGCCTGGGCGGATCTCGCCCGGGCCGACACCCCGGACGCACCGGATGCCGACGACAGCTTCGGGGGCGGCTGGCGCCAGGGTGCGCTGACGAACCTGCTCAATCCCAAGGTGGGAGCCTTCTCCCTGGCTGTCCTGCCGCAGTTCGTCCCGGCCGGTGCCGCGCACCTGACGACGGCGGCCTGCCGGCCGGCGTACACATCCGGCTCGGCACACTCCGGTCCGGCACACTCATCGCCTTCGCCCGGGCGCTCCGCGGCAGCCTCCGGCGGCCCTCCGCGCGCCGGAACCTCGACCGGATCAGCGGGACGGTCATCGCCGGCTTCGGCGTCCGCCTCGCCCTCGTCGACTGATCGTCACCGCCCCGCCACCATGGCCACACCGCGCCCGGGAATCCACAGCGGGTCGGCGGACCTCACACCCTGCGCACGACGTGCAGCAGGTACTCGCTGCGGTGCAGCGGGTTGTGGTCGGTGCGCGGCCTGGCCGGGGGCGGTTGTGCACCCGGCACCGGCCGGTACCGGGTGAAGGACGATTCCCACAGCCCTTCTCCGCCGGTGAGGCCCGGGAGCCGGCGTTCCAGCGCGTGGACGGAGGCCGCCGGAATCTCCCCGGTCAGCAGGTAGCCGTACCGCTCGACCCGTGGTGCGGCCGGTACCGCCCGCAGTCGGGCCAGGAGCGGCAGGATCTGCCCGAGCGCTCCGGCCGGGACTTCGAGGCGGAAGTCGTGCATCGGCTCCCGCACCTTCGTCCCGGCCCTGCGCAGGGCGGTCATCAGGACCAGCGGGGTGAGGCGGCGGAAGTCCCCGGCGGTGCTCATGACGGAGTTGTATCCGGAGTGCGTCAGCGTGACGGCGCAGTCGCTCACCTGCCAGCCGTACAGGCCCTGCCGGAGGGTCTCCCGGACGGTGTCCTCCACCGCGCGCATGAACGCGTAGGGCATCGAGCCGAGTTCGACACCGAGCCGGTAGCCCACGCCGCTCCCCGCCGGGCCCGGTTCCACGTGCAGTCCGACGGTCGCGAAGAAGGGGTTTCCGTCCTCCCCCATCATTTCGTGTGCCTGTCCGGAGCCGTCGACCCTCTCCTGGTGAATGGTGGTCGTCCCGGAGAACGACACGGGGATTCCGTACTCCTCGGCGAGCGTCGTCCCGATGACCTCCTTCTGCACCTCCCCGTACAGCGAGACGGAGATCTCCCGCCGGACCTCGTCGTGCCGCATCCCGATCAGCGGGTCCTGCTCGGCGAGTTGCACGAGCGCGGTGTGCAGCGCGGAACGGTCGCCGGGGCGCACCGGCTCGACGACGGTTTCCAGGATCGGCGGGGCGAAGTGGCGGCCTGCCGTCGTACGCGGTCCGGGTCCGCCGACCGTGTCTCCCACGCGTACTTCGGTGAGGCCGAGCAACTGGCCGATCCGCCCTGCCTCGACCGCCTCGGCACGGGCGAGCGCCCCCTCCGCGAACACCCGCACCCCGGTCACCCTGCCCTCGCGGGCGCTCCCCTGTCCTTGCTGGAGGGTCACGTGATCCCGTACCCGCACCCTTCCGTCGAACAGCCGGACGTACGCGGTCCGTTCCCCGGACGCGCCCCGCTCGACCTTGAAGACCGTGCCCGACACCGGCCCGTCCGGGTCTCCCCCGGCACGCGGCAGCAGCTCCCCGATGCCCCGGGCGAGGGCGTCGATCCCGGCGCCCGTGATGGCCGAACCGAAGAACACCGGGTGGATCAGGGCCTGTTGGGTCTGCCGCAGGAGTTCCTGGTGCAGCCGGGCGGGCGGCAGGGGGTGCGGCAGGGCGTCCAGGTATGCCGACAGCAAGGTGTCGTCCTGCTCCGCGAGGCACTGGCCCAGGCGGTCGGCGAAGTCCGCTTCCCCGTCCGCGTACGGCTGGAACGAGGCGGCGGGCAGGCCGGCGTCGCGCACCGCCCCCAGGGGTGCGAGGGCGGGGGTGAGCCTGTCGCCGAGGGCGCCGAGCAGGTCGGTCTCCCCGGCTCCCCTGCGGTCGATCTTGTTGACGAAGATCAGGGTGGGGATACGGAGGCGCCGCAGGGTGCGCATCAGGACACGGGTCTGCGCCTGAACGCCCTCGACGGCCGACACCACCAGCACGGCGCCGTCGAGCACGCCGAGGACCCGCTCCACCTCTGCGATGAAGTCGGGGTGTCCGGGGGTGTCGATGAGGTTGACCGTACGGCCGTCGAGCGCGAACGACGCGACGGCGGACTTGATGGTGATCCCGCGTCGGCGTTCCAGCGCGAGGCTGTCGGTGTGGGTGCTTCCCGCGTCGACGCTGCCGATCTCGTCGACGACACCGGCGAAGTGCAGGAGCCGTTCGGTGAGGCTCGTCTTGCCCGCGTCCACATGGGCGAGGATGCCCAGGTTGAGGGAATCAGCCGCGGTCGGGGCGAGGGGATCAGCCGCGGTCGGGGAGGGGGCGGAGTGCGCGTGGGTGCGCGCGCCCGTCGGTGTGTGCGTTTCCGTGTGCACTGACAATCCGGTTCTCTGAAGAGGTGGGAGTGACCTTCGGAGGGAACTCGGAGCGTCGGCGCATGTGATGTCTCCTTGCGGGGGGCTTACGGATTGCTCGTCGCACGATGCAACAGGCGAGCCGGGGGCGCAATCGAATAACGCCCCGTGGGGTTCCTCAGCCTCATGTGCGGCGCAGTGGCCTGGCCTGGAGTGCGGCGTCACGGGAACACCGGCGCCCGTGCCGGAAGGCGTCCTGGGTGGGGCCGTGTGCTGTCACTCGGTACGCGCGTCTACTCACGGCCGTCGGCCGGAAGCTGGTTCGATGCCGGGCGGTTGTGCGTTCCTGCCTGTACTTGCAGCAGTTTGGCGTACGCGTCGGACACCCTGAACTCGGCCACGCTACGGCCTTCGGCCTCCACCCAGGCATGCGCGCTGAAGGGTGCGGCCACACGAACCCCGACGCACCACGTGGGCCAGAAACCCCGCCACCGGCACAACAGGGCGATGGCGATGGATCTGGGCAGACATTTCCGCAACGCGTTGAGTCGAAGACTGACGGACAGGACATCGGCCCTTGCTGAGCACGCCTCTTCGTAAGTGGCCGGCCGGGCGCTCTTCGCCAAGTGACCGAGAATCTTGGCCAGCATTCGGGGAGAGCAGAAGGACAAGAGAAATGAAATGGACACGGCGGCCCGCGCCACGACAGCCGTGGAAACCGGTAGACGCCTGTCCTTTCGCTCCGCCGCCATGTTGAAACTCACGAAACAGCCCCCGCCTCACGCATGGCAGAAACCAGGTCGAGCACATCCTGCCGGGCGACCTCGGGGGCCACGTCAAATTTCTCTGCCACCCGTGTGGAGGCCTCCTCGACGGTGCTTCCGTCGATCAGGGAACGCACAGCGGCAGCGGCGGTCGGATTGAGGTGCCAATAAGTCCCTTGCTTCTCATTGAGCATGATCGCACCGTACTCCGTGTCAGCGATGCGGTAATTTCGATTGATTGCGATTTTCACCGGCCACTCCTTGGAATGCGAACGGAAGAGTGCAACTCGCGATTGTTGAGCAGCCACATTTCGCACGAAAGTGCGCCTGCAAGACCACCGTCGTCCAGCTCCAGGGACTGCGGGTTGCGGCACATGTTCCGCAGCGCCGACTCATCCACCAGTCCCAGTTCGCCGAGGAATGACCCCTCCCAGAGCGCGCCCAGTTCCTCTCGGTGCTCGTGCAGGCCTCGTAGGATGTCGACCGATCCTTCGGCCTTCGTGGTCCTGTCCAGGCATTCGCCCGGGACGATCCCACGCATGGCGGCGGCGAGAAGCGGCTTGTACGTCCAGGGCGTCGCCCGGTGCTCAGGGCGCACGGACAGGGCTGCCGTGATGACCTGGTCGTCGAAGTAGGGCGTGTGCAGCGGGAGTCCGAGCATGCCGGACATCTGTGACAGGGCGGCGATGTCCCGCGTCCCCATCCTGATCGAATCAAGCTCCGCGTGGACGCCGCGCGTGGCAGCGAGAGGTACGGCGTGGTCGCACGCAGCAGCCAGCTGCTCGCGCACCAGGTCGATTCCGTAGGACGCGACCCAGTTCGGGACGCGCGGATGCACGAGCCAACCGAGCCTCGGCGTGGAGATGTCGATGGGCCGCCCTGGTTCCAGGTCCATCGACGCCAGCGAGTGCGACAGGGACCGACGGTCGAGGAGCTGTTGAACGATGTCCTTCCACTCCCAGGCAAAAGTCGTTCGGTATCCCCTGAGCTGGCGAAACGCGCGCACCGGATTCCGGCGAGCCACCGAGTGCCAATGGGCCGGCGAGCCGAGGAAGAGGTGGTCGCCACCATGACCGCTCAGATGCAGCCGGCTGCCTCGCTGCGCCATGCGACGGACAACAGCCAGAGCGCGTTCGCGAAAGACGACCATGACCGAGGGATCGTCGAGGCGTTCCAGACTTCCCGCGACGTTGGTGAAGCCGGGCGGCACCTCGTGCGGCTCCAGGACAACATGGGCAGCGTGGGGCAGCCGGGCCGCTGCACGCCGGGCCCAGACGCCGTCGTCCACCAGAACATCGGGCAGCATCGCCGTGGCGACCGTCAGGTCGACGGGGTGCCCCGCTGCCAGATACGCCAGTGAGGTCGAGTCGAATCCTCCCGACAGATCGGCGCTGATGGGCCCGCCCCGGGCCGTACGCACACCCACAGCCCTGGACAGAGCCGCCCGCACGGACTCGGCTCCCTCCTTGAGACCAAGAACGGGATCGGGTACACGCCACCAGCTCGCCGTCCGTGAGCCTTCACCTTGGGGCGTGATCAGCAGACAGTCGCCGGGCGCCACCGCTTCCGTTCCGGACCACAGCGTCCTCTCGCTCAGCGGGTGGCACACCGGCTGCAGAAGCCGTGTCGCGAGCGCGGACACCCGCAGAGCGGAACCGAGCACGTCCGCGAGGACGTCAGCACGGTCGGCAGCCAGCACGATTTCGCCCCGTCGACCGGCGAAGACCCTCCGCAGACCGGATGCGGTCCCCTGGACACGGACCCCTTCGTCTCCCCCGGCCAGAAGGTGGTAGCTGCCGGGAAATTCAGCCGGAAGCCGATCCATATCCGCAAGTCGCCGAACCCTGGCGATACGGTTCTCAAGCTCCCGCACGGTCACCGAGAATGAGCCGATCAGCACTACTTGAATATTGTCGACGGCTGCTCGAATCAGCTCACGATCATTCCACTGCCCGACAATCCACGGACGTCCGGACGCGTACAGGATCTTCCTCGGAGCGGATGTGTCGAGCGGATGACATCGGGTCAGGTATTCCCCGTCCTCCGTATCCGGCAGCACGACGAAGAAGGGAAACCCCCGACCCGACATCTGATCACTCCATACGGTCGTCTACCAGTACGCCAGGATGAAGCCGTCGTAGGCCCAGGTAGTCGTTCCGGTGGTGCTGCTGCGGAATGATCCCGCAGACCGGAAAGTGGGCTTCTCGTACGCAAGCTTCGACATAATTCACCTCCGTGTTGACTCCTTGGATCTCGTCGCACCAATACTGCATACACGCACGCATGCCTGCCACATCAAACGAGCCATATTCCAAGATCTCCACAAGGAGAATCACGGGACCGCCAGGGGATATCGCTGAGGATGATGTGGCACAGGTTTTCACCTGGGACTGTGGTCACGTCTGGAAAAACTATCTGCACCACCCCGGGAGGGGAATGTCTCGTGTGGTGGATTCGCAAGCCTCTTGTAGCAGGTGAGGGCTGCGGCCCATCGAGTTGACGGCCCATCAACTGGATGGAGCCAACCAGGCCGTGTCGTTTCCGCGGCCCCCTTTTCGGACCGTCGCAGCGGGCATGGCCCGCGGGGAAAGAAGGCGCAGGTATCGCCACGGTGACGTGCCGATACCTGCCGACGGAGCGGCGGACCTCGCCCCGTCCGGCCCGCGCCGGCCCTTGACGGCCTGAAAGCACTCCTCGGCAGCCCAGCGGGATCCGGCGATTCCAGGATGGTCACAGATCGGGTGACGGCGGGAAGGGGCACCCTGCACGAGGCTGTTCTTGCGGCAGGACCGGTACGACCAGGGGCCTCGGGTGTGGGCCGTCCGACACGCTTTCGCGAGGCGGTGGTTCACACGGCCTCGCACGGGTCGTTTCGCTGAGAGAACGTCACTGGCCGACCCGACTCTCCTGGGCCCGGTACTCGTCGATCAGACCGACAGCGTGGTGGAGAACACCACCTTCGGGAACGGCTTCCGGAGCGCGGCCCACTCAAGTCTGGAGTCGTCGAGCGAGGGATCCTGGTCGGCGGCCTCCCGGTACAGCACCGTCTCGTGGTTCGCGGGAGCCGTTCGCCGGGTGCCTGACGAGTCCTGCCTCCCGACGTGGAGCGCGTCCTCGAACCTGAGCATCCGTTCGAAGTAATTCCCCGAAGGAGTGACCCGGCCCGAACGGGCGGGTTTGAGATCCGCCCGCCGGATCCTGACCGGCCAAACCTTGCGATGGGAACTGGTGTTCACAAAAGTTCGCGGAACGGGCCGTGACGAGACCGGATTCGCCGCGTTTTTAGAGCACCAGTACCACGCAGCCGCCCTTACGGAGGAACCATGCATCCCACTCCCGCTCCCACCCATCAGCCCCTCGGAATCGAACGTCTCTCCCCGGTGCCCGTCCACCAGAGTGACGGCCGTATCGGTTCCGTACGGAGGGACACGGGGTGGACGGCATGAACAAGCCCACCGGCGCATCGGCCGACGGCCTGCCGGGGCCGCGCACCGGCCCCCGGACGCCGCCTGCCGCGGGCTCCGAGCCGCAGCAGAGGCC